>PEYN01000001.1 GCA_002774355.1 Candidatus Marinimicrobia bacterium CG08_land_8_20_14_0_20_45_22
ATAGTTCTTTTTAACGGCGAGATAGATCAATGTCGCGCCGACGAGCATCATGACAACCTGCTTCCAAGTGATGCCGATGAGGGCGCCGAATAATCCTGTTTCCATGTCAACCCCTATTAAATTCCGGTCTCGGGTGTTGCAGACGAATAAACTGCATGTCCTGTAAAAATCCTGGACCATTTTCAAATCTGCATATTGGATCATCCAATCAAACGACCGAAATAAATATACGGCTTTTTCAAAATTTTTAAAGACAAATATCTTAGGAATTCTTCTGAAAAAAACCTGATAGTGCAAGAAAATCCACTTCCAAGTACATTGCGCATTATGTCAATGTCTCCTTACTCAGACATAGAGAAAAAACATGTCTATTGTTTACTCTGAAATTTGTGATAAATTACCCCCCGAAAATAGCATTATGAGAATGAGTAATAATCGATGAAGGATGATAAAGTGTCTTTTAAAATTGACAATATTTGAGCCGCGGTGCAAATGTGCAGAAGTCATAGAACAAATCATTTGGGAAATTCCACGATACAGATACAGAGACGGTGAATGAACATTTTATTCCTAAACAGCACAAAAGAAAAAGCCTGGGGCGGGATCGAAAAATGGATGTTAATCACGGCCATCGGTTTACGTGAAAAAGGTTATAATATTTTCTGTGGCGGAAAACCCAACGCAATTTTTACGAACAGGTGCAAGGAATCCGGGTTTATTACTTTTTCAATGAAATTTGGCATTGATTTTAGCATTATAAACAGTTTTCGACTATCGAGAATTTTCAAAGAGTACCAAATCGACATTGTAATCAACCACTATAACAAAGAAATCAAAATGGCAAGCATTGCCAGAAAAATACTTAGACGACCAATTATTATTGTCGCTCGCGCTGGAATGCCAAATGTCCATAATAACTGGCGCTACCGCTTTCTGTACCGGCGAATGGTAAATGGCGTCATTACGAATGCCGTCGCAATTAAAGAAAAATACATGTCGTATGGTTGGATAGAAGAGCAATTTGTCCGTCTGATCAGAAATGGGGTTAACGTTAATGTTCCTACTACAATTGACCGTGAAGCGATAGAGAATAGGTATAACCTTCCAAAGCGTCGTCCGGTTCTGGGAATTTTTGGACGCTTAGTGTCTATCAAACAGCATAATCTTTTTCTTGATGTAGCCAATAACATCCTTCGGGAATATCCTGACGCGATTTTTCTGATTGTTGGATCTGGTCCATTAGAAGAAGATATCCGGCAGTACACGATTGATCTAGGAATCGAAAAAAATGTGTTTATGCTCGGATTTCAATCGGATCTAAATCCACTGTATGCTTTTTGTGATTTAGTTCTACTTACTTCTTCTTATGATGGATTTCCGAACGTTCTAATGGAAGCTATGGCTGTTGGTCGACCGGTAATTACCTTTGATGTGGGTGGTGTTAGAGAATTAATCCAATCGGAAAGAACCGGAGCAATCGTTCCGCCCAATGATGTTCAAACGATGACCGATAAAACGCTGGAATTAATAAAATCAGAGGAAATTCGAGAGGATATTGGGCGTGAAGCTCGAACGTCTATGATCGAGAATTTCTCCATTGCAAAAATGGTTGACGGTGTCGAGGATTATCTAAAAGAGCTTTACGCAAAAAATCCTGCTATTTGGAATTAAATAAGCTGTCAATCGATATGAAAAATACAAGATAGAATGAAAAAAGAGTCTTGCGGCTCCTGTTTTTTACCAAGAAGGTGCTTGAGAAAAATAAGACACCTTTTTTTGGCTGGATTCCGATACTCTGTTAGGTTTTTGCAGAGATGGCAAAGTTTTACTTAGAAGAAGAAACGGACATCTATTTCAATTTGATTAAAATTTAACAACGGTGACTATAAGTGACGGGTCAGCTTGGAGATTTTTAAACATATTCCATCGTTTTATTATAAGATGTTATTCAAATTAATTTGGTATTGCCCAAAAAATGGGGAATAATAAATTAAAGTTTATTCCTTTATGGATTTTTCTTTAACAGAAAGTGTGGTTAAAAAATGAGTGCAATTCGGGTAATGTTCATTGGTCGTTCACCGAACCTTGCCAGTACGCGAGTACGCGTGGCAAATCTCCTCGAACCGTTATCTCATCGTGGAGTACGCGCCGAATTGCACATTCTACCCAGGTTATTCTGCGAACGTTTAAAACTGTTTCGCAAAAGCGCTGCTTTTGATATAGTAGTTCTTCAGAAGAAGCTGTTATCTCCGCTCATTTTCTTCTTTCTACGTCAAGCAAGCAGGTGTTTGGTATATGATTTCGATGATGCTGTTTTTGTTCGGGATGCATTCGGATTTGATAATGCCGCAAAAATATGGATCAGTAAATCCCGACAGCGAAGGTTTAAACGGACGGTCAGAAACGTTGACCTGGTACTGGCGGGCAACGCTTATTTGGAAAATATTGCCCGAAAATTTAATCCCAATGTCGCAGTTCTTCCTTCACCAGTGTCTTTAACTAACCATCCGACCAGAAATGATTTCCCTGACAATCCCAAACCCGTCGTGGGGTGGATTGGAAGCCGTACGACATTGAAATATATTCTTTCTATTGAAAGTATCTTAGCCCGGGTGGCGGCAGTCCACCCCTTTGAATTGCGCATTATTTCTGATACTCCCTGTTCAGTGGCCACCTTGACCTGTCATCACATTCCTTGGAGTCTTGAGCAACAGGATTTAGAAATTGCCCATTTTGACGTTGGACTCATGCCGCTCAGCGATGATCCCTGGACCAATGGAAAGTGCGCTTACAAGATTCTGCAGTATATGGCCGCCGAAGTGCCTTTCGTCGCTTCTGCCGTGGGAATGAATGTTGAAGTTGCCTGCGGTAATACAACCGGATATGCAGTAAGATCGGATCGCGAATTTGCCGACAGTCTGATTAAACTGCTTGATGATAAAGCTCTTCGCCGACAAATGGGCGAAGCAGGAAGAGCGTTTGTTGAGCAGCATTATACGGTCGAGGTGATAGCGGATAAATTAACTGGCCTGCTTAAGAATCTTGTGTCGTCATAATCTATACTTTCTAATTCTTCACGATACCTAATAAGTACTTTTTGGGTAAAATAATTACCCTGAATGAATCTGTCTATCTAAGACAAAGTCCTTCGTATTTTTTTTATTTAATCGGTCGCATCAGATATCGTATTTGCCAGGCATGGAAAAGTTGGACAATCTTCTTTCATAGAAGTTTTGCCAGTAAATGTTTCGGTTTACAACTTTTGAAAAAATACCGGCGAAAAGCCTATCGATTAAACCAGACCGATAGAATTGTAGTTCGATTGAATCGATGATGAACCTCACCTCAGTGTAAAAAGAGGGTACTTTGCGCAAATCGGGTTGATTCTCGGGAGACACAAAATAATACATTGAAAACAAACCAAAGAAACGGACATGAGTTGGATCGGAATAGCCATACACATTTGAGAAATGAGGTACAATAATTTCTACTAATCCCTCGCTTTTAGTAATTCTGTGAATCTCACGAATTAGCGGCAGTAGATGTTGAACATGTTCCAATGCGTGGCGACTATAAACGTATTCGACACTGTTATTGGGCAGTAAATCCAGGGGTTCGTTTAGATTTGCAAGAATGTCTACTCCATCCAATTCGAGATGATCGACTGAATAGAAGCCTTTTCGACTATAGCCGCCGCTACCAAGATCTAGTTTTATAGGCTTCCCTTGATCAATATCTGCTGTGACTTGAGGGTTTAATATTTTCATTGTTTATTCTCTTTCTTGATTCTGCTTATAGTATATGAAATATTTGATAGTAATGCAACGATCAGTAAAGATGTCACTTCGGTCGAGTATAAATTTGATTTCAAACGTTATGGATTCGAATACGACCTAAACAAAGACATTATTCATACTGTAAGGGGAGGGATCTTTATTATGACGCAGTGTAAACTATATTTCACTGAAGTACGCCGGAATTGTTTTTTCCATCTTGGAAGCAAAGCCGCTAAACACACGGCAAATTTCATTAGCTCCGTCCAGCACAACCGGTAGTTGCCTTGATAAAACAAGTAATTTTATCTTGGATTGGCTAAATTAAAACGTTATTTAAGTTTCCGATGTAGTTAATTCACAGACACTGTAAAGGAAGGATAGATTGAAAGCAGTCATCCTTGCAGCCGGTTCCGCGCGCCGACTATCGCCGCTGACCGACACGAAACATAAATGCCTGATTGAAATCGGGCAGAAACCGATTTTGGAACATCAACTCGACGCGCTGGATTTTTACGGCGTAAAAGAAGCCTTAATCGTCGTCGGGTATCTGAAAGAACAAATCATTTCAAAGTATGGAAACCACTACAAAGGAATCCACCTGCAATATATCGAAAATCCGCTTTACGCTTCGACGAACACCGTTTATTCGCTGATGCTGGCGGGCGATTATTTCAGAGGAAGCGATTTTCTGTATTTCAATGCGGATGTTGTGTTTCATCATGAATTGTTGGGACGGCTAATTCATTCGGAAAAGCCAACGGCCTTAGGCGTCGAAGTGAAAAAATGCGGCGAAGAAGAGGTCAAGGTAATCGTCGATGAAACACGTCGGATTTTGAGAATCGGCAAGAAATTGTCTCCCGACGAGTGTCTCGGTGAGTTTGTAGGCATTGCGAAGTTTTCGGCAGAACTGACTGAAGATTTTATTACGAGTCTGAAAACCGTTGTGGAAGAAGGCGACCGGATGTCGTTTTTCGAGCGAGCCGTCGATTTGATCCTCCAAAAACATCCGATGTTTTATGAAAATATCTCCGACGTTCCAGTCATCGAGATCGACTTTTCAGAGGATCTCGAAAAGGCGCGGACGATCGTATTGCCAAAAATTATAGCGTTCGATAAAAAGTAATTTGTGATTGTGAAGCCAATCTCCGTCCTGTTCAACATTCAGCATCTCTACTACTTGCCTCAATTTTTACCTGTCGCAAAAGCGATGAAGACGCGTGGCGGATTCGATGTTTTTTTCAGCGCTACGATCGATTCACCGATGACGGATTATTCCCTGATCAAACGGTTCGTTTTAAGCGACGGCTGGCAATTTCTCGATGCGGAGAATGAAACCGAGCGACGCCGGGAAATTTTAAGCAGACATTTCGACATCACTGTGTTCGGGAAAAGCGCGCGCGCCGGGGATTATTGTTACGAAAACACGCTCGCCGTTTTGCTCTATCATGGAATCGGCGTCAAGTCGTGCTACTATACCGATTATGATCCACGGATCGATGTCCGTTACGTCGAGGGCGATTACCGCATTCGGGAATTTGAAAAACGCACCCTGAAAACTCAACTTATTCCGACGGGATTCCCCAAATTGGATGCACTGTTCGATCCGGAAGAAATTCAAAAAGCGACAAAGGATTTGAAATTGGACAACGATCGCCCGACCGTTCTTTATGCGCCGACTTTTTACCCGAGCTCGATTGAGCCGTTTGGCGAGAAGATCAGAGAACTGACAAAATCTTTTAATCTAATTGTCAAACTGCATCATTTTTCGTGGACTATGCGAAAATACCGTCATCAGAAAAAATTATTTCTGAAATTGGCTAACGAATGCAAAAATCTCCGGCTTCTTCCGGTGGAATCGTTCAATATCATTCCTTTTTTCTCGGTTGCGGATGTCTTGATGACTGAGGCATCTTCGACTGCTTTTGAGTTTCTGGCAACCGGGAAACCGATTATAATTTGTGATTTTTACAAATTGCGCTGGAAACATAGGCTGTTTAACCGCCAGTTTAGACGAACCCGGATCGATGACGAGATCATTCGGCAATTGGATTTTGCGATTCATATTGCAGAGCCAGAAGACGCTGAACCGACTATCCGGCGAGCGTTGGATTCCCAAAATGAAATCACTCAGATATATCGTCAAAAACGAGACGATTTCCTCGGAATTGTCGACGGTCAGGCATCACATCGGGTTGTTGAAGATTTGCTGATCCGTATGGAAAGTCGCCGGTGAAAAAATATCTTCACTTTCTGACAAAACCGTATTCGATCAGCGTTGTTAAACCGCTGATCGAAGAAATTCATCGGTCATCGCGCGGCATTTCGCTCTGTTTTGCGACGAAAAACGTTCTGCCATATTTAACGGGTGATTTTTCAGTCACGGCTTCACTACAGGAAGCCATCGCGTTTCAGCCGGATGTTGTTTTTATTCCCGGAAATGTGGTTCACGATAAGATTTCCGGCTTGAAAGTTCAGATATTTCACGGACTCTGCGAAGAAAAAGGCGGACACTATAAAGTCACTGGTTTCTTCGATTTGTATTGTACCAGCGGTCCGTTAATTACTGAAAAATTCCGTGCGCTGTCGCAGAAATATCGGCATTTTGAAGTCGTCGAAACCGGCTGGCCGAAAGTCGATACGATTTTGGCTAAATTTGATCGCCGGAAAATTTGCAGAGATTTGGGACTTGACGAGCAGAAAAAATTAATATTTTATGCGCCCACATTCAGTCCGAAATTCAAATCTTCGGATTTCATCCTGCCGGTTTTACCGGGGTTGCCGAAGGAAAATGAAACTTGGATCGTCAAATTTCACGACCTGATGGAAGACGCTGACAAACGGCGGTTTCTTGCTCTTCAGAAAGATAAATTTATTATTTACGATTCACCCGACAATGTTCCTCTGCTTCAAGTGGCGGATGTTCTGGTATCAGATACCTCTTCGATTGTCTATGAGTTTATGTTATTAGATAAGCCGGTTGTGACACTGAATGCACAGGTGCGAATCGAAAAAGGAATCAACATCAACAAGGCGAGTGAATTGCGATCGGCGATCGATCGTTCGCTATCATTTCCCGACGAGTTTTCCGAAAATCGAAAAGCGACAATCCGCCAGATTCATCCATATTTGGATGGGCAGAATTCTGCGCGCGTTTTATCGACCGTCGATAATGCGCTCGAAACAAATTTATTGGAAAGATTAAAACATAAACCTGTTAATCTGTACAGGAAATTTCAAGTGCGACGATCGTTAGGTGGGAGATTGTTTTAACATGGCAAATCAGGAATTGCTTGGAAAACGGCTGAACAAGGAAACGATTGATCGGCTTTTAAATAAAGGCTGGATCGTCGAGCGTGCCAAATTTATTTATAAAAAGAAGGTCAACATCGTCGCTGACGTTGAAATTCCGATCGGTGAAAAGCCGTATCATTTCGTTGTAAAAAATTTCGGGTGGCGCAATTCGCAATCGAGATGGTTCAGCCCATTCATGCGTTCCCGAGCGAGAAAGTCTTGGGATGCTTCGTGGCTTTTACTGAAAAATGGCGTAAAAGTGCCGACTCCAGTCACCTGTTACACCGAACGAGAAAATGGATTCATCCGGAAAAACTTTTTGCTAACCGAACGTGTTGATGATTACCGTCTTGCGAGAAAGATTTTGCGTGATTTTGTTGTTGAGGAATTTTTTAAAGACGGCGTAGTTCGCTCGATTGCTGAAATGGTCTCTAAAATTCATCAGTTGAATTATCTACATAACGATTTAACACTTGGAAATTTTTTGGTAAAAAACGGAAATCAGGACGATGTTTATCTGATCGATTTAAATCGGATGAAGCGATCAAGGTGGATGACGACCTATCGGAAAATGTACGACATTTCAAAAATGAATCTTTGTGATTGCGGATTGGAAAAACCTCATGTGAATTGCCGTTGGATCGAGTTTTTAAACTATTATGAGCCTTTAAATGTTAAACAAAATGTGAAAGCGCTTAGAAAAGCAATTCGAAAAAACCTGATGAGACATAAAGTTAAGGCATTGAAGAAAGAATTTTTGGGAGACGAATCGGATTGAAAACGTTCTCATCATTCTCCGCGTTGGTTGTCATGTTTGTCGGCTTGATCGGTCTGGCGCCATCTCCGGCATCGGCTCAGCTGCATCCTTTTGAAATTGGCGAGAAACTGGTTTATTTAACGATGTTCAATTTCGTAAAGAGTGGACAGTCCACGATGGAAATCTTGGGACAGGAAATCATAGACGGTCATGCGATCTATCGTGTTCGGTCTCAAACGCAAACGGCGCCGTTTTTTGATAAATTGTACCGGATTCGCGATGATATGGAATCGTGGATCGACGTTAAGACGTTGTTTTCACGGCGATTTCAGAAAAAATTGGCCGAAGGTAATTACCGGAAAGAATATGCCGTTCGGTTCGATTATCAGAAAATGCAGGCGATTTCGGCGACCGATATCGATACGCTGACATCGATGGTTCACGATCCGCTGTCGATCTTCTATTTTTTACGCGCTGAGAGTTTGTACGTCGGGCGCATTTTTAAACTTTTCAATTATGATAACGATAAACTAAAGCCGTATAACATCATCGTCAAAAGAATAGAAAAAGTCAATGTTCCTGCGGGCGAATTTGTGTGTTTTGTACTCGAACCGTTCTCTAAAGACGGGAAATTATTCAAACATCAAAGTCAGGTTACGATTTATGTCAGTACCGACGAGCGCCATCTGCCCGTGATGATTTCCAGCGATGCATCGATCGGCAAGATGATACTCAGACTCGAAAAATTTTAATCATTTGACTCGAATTTAGTCCGATAAATTTCTGCGAATAGTCAATCCGGATTCCGGATCGAAGAAATGCATCTTTTCACGGTTTAGATAGACAGGAATCGTATCCTGAACCTCAGCATCCGGATTGAAATCGGGCGTCCGGCAGACAATGGGCGTTTTACCCGTCGTGAAATAGATATTTGTTTCGTTTCCCATAGGCTCGAAAACCTCGACATTAAGAAGAATTTTTGTTCCGTTTTCGGCCGGTTCGACTAAGGAAATATCTTCCGGACGAATTCCGACCACCAATGGTTTTCCGATATATTTTTTCAAGGCCGAATGTGTTTGTTTGGACAGTTGAATTTGAACATTTCCTTCATCGGCGATATAATTTTCACCGTCGCGCAAAGTCGTATGGATGAAATTCATCGCAGGACTACCCATGAATCCGGCGACAAAAAGGTCATTGGGTTTGCTGTAGAGATTTAACGGCGTATCGATCTGATGGATGATACCGCTTTTCATGACGGCGATTCGATCGCCCATTGTCATCGCTTCGATCTGATCGTGGGTCACATACACCATTGTCACTTTCAATTGCTTGTGAAGTTTTTTTATTTCCGTGCGCATCTGGACGCGCAGTTTGGCGTCGAGGTTTGACAACGGTTCGTCGAATAAAAAAACTTTCGGCTTGCGGACGATCGCTCTTCCGAGCGCAACTCGTTGTCGTTGACCGCCGGATAATTGTTTGGGTTTTCGGGATAATAGATCGCCGATTTCCAAAATATCGGCGGCCTCTTTGACGCGGGCAGCGATTTCTGCTTTTTTAAATTTCCGCAGTTTCAGACCGAAAGCCATATTATCGAAAACGGTCATGTGCGGATAAAGCGCGTAATTCTGGAAGACCATCGAAATGTCACGGTCTTTCGGCGGGATGTTGTTGACGTATTTATCTCCGATATATATTTCACCGCGCGTTGCTTCTTCGAGTCCGGCGATCAGCCTCAGCGTGGTGGATTTGCCACAGCCGGAAGGACCGACGAGAACCAGAAATTCGCCGTCATTAATTTTCAGATTCAGGTCTTCGATGACTTTTACGTTTTTATCATATTCTTTGGTCAGGTTTTTCAGTTCAATTGTCGCCATTTCATTGATTCTCCATTTTGGTCAAACTTACGGCAGATCGTCATTAGTCGAAAGAAATATTTCGTTTCTGTTGCCGGTTTTTAGGATAGAGTAGCTACATCAATTGATTTTGATTTTTTCCGGCAAACTGTTATACTTGGGGCGCTTGTCTCGGGTTTATTTTCATGGTGGAGTGAAAAGATGCTGAAAAAGATCGATTTTGAAAAATTCTCATTGAAAAGTTACGACGCTTGGGAGAACGGATGGTTTTTACTGACAGCCGGCGATTACTCGACGGGCGATTTTAATTCGATGACAGTCGCTTGGGGAGGTTTTGGCTCAATGTGGAGCAAACCGTTTGCGATAATCGTCGTACGTCCGACGCGATTTACGTTCGGTTTTCTGGAAAAATACGATTCATTCATGCTATGCGCTTTTCTGGAAGAACTTCGGGAAAATATCCGGTTTCTCGGTTCGACTTCCGGTCGATCTCGGAAGAAAATCGCCGAATCCGGACTGACGCCCGTCGCATCGGAAATTATCAAATCGCCCGGTTATGCCGAATCGAACCTGATCATTGAATGCCGAAAAATTTACTGGCAGGACATGAATCCGGAAAATTTCATAAATGCGGAGATTCACCAGAAATATCCGGAGAAAGATTATCACCGCATTTATTTCGGCGAGATCGTTCAAATCCGCGGCGTCTCGTCATTTGAAAAATAAGCCGATTCCCAAATGGAATTCCGGCATGAAAATATGTTTTATTTCAGAGGAATTAAATGTCGACTTTCTTGAAAACAGCCGGTCTTTTGGCGCTGTCTAATTGCTTTATGACCTTTGCTTGGTACGGTCATTTAAAAAATTTGAGCGACAAATCGTGGTATATCGCCGCTATTCTAAGCTGGGGAGTTGCCTTTTTCGAATATATGATTCAAGTCCCGGCAAACCGGATTGGTTATGCGAGTTTCAGCCTTGCTCAGCTGAAAGTGATGCAGGAAGTCATCACGCTTATGGTTTTTGTTCCGTTCGCTGTGGTCTATATGAGACAACCGGTCAAACTCGATTACGTTTGGGCAGGGCTTTGCCTGATGGGAGCCGTTTATTTCATTTTCCGTTCATAAATCCGTTGGAAAACTGAAGAACACGTGCAAAATTTACCCATGCGAACAGTTCCATTTATCCTTAGAAATCTTTAGAACGGAGAAAGTTTGAACGAGATTGACGTTTCCCGCATCATGTCTGCAGTGAGGATGCTTTGTATAGAATCGAATTATCAGGTTGATCCCATTGTTCGGGAAAGATTGCAAATCGCTTTGGAGAAGGAAGATTCGCCAATCGCGCGGGAAATTCTCGAAATGATTCTCGAAAATCACGTATTGGCGTTGGAAAAACAGATGCCGATTTGTCAAGATTGCGGCATCGCAGTCGTTTTTGTCGAACTTGGGCAGGATGTTCATATCGTTGGGGGGGATTTTTGCGAAGCGATACAGAAAGGCGTTCGACGCGGATACGATGACGGTTATTTACGAAAATCAATCGTCGCGGATCCGGTTTTCGGAAGAAAAAACACGCATGACAACACGCCCGCACTCATTTATACCGATATTGTTCCAGGCGATTCGATCCAAATAACGGTTGCCCCGAAAGGTGGCGGCGCTGAGAATATGAGCGAAGTAAAAATGCTGAAGCCTGCCGATGGGATCGAAGGCGTGAAAAATTTTGTTATTGATCGAGTCAAACGTTCGGGAGGAAATCCCTGTCCGCCGATTATCGTTGGTGTTGGCGTCGGCGGCGACTTTGAACAATGCGCTTTGATAGCGAAAAAGGCATTATTCCGTCCTTTGAATGAACCGAATCCCGTTCCAGAGTGGGCAAAAGTCGAATGCGAATTGCTTGCGCGCATCAATGAACTTGGCATTGGGCCGATGGGAGTTGGCGGTAAGACTACCGCTCTGGCTGTTCAGATTATCCAAAAACCTTGTCACATGGCGTCGTTGCCGGTTGCTGTGAATATTCAGTGCCACGCGCATCGCCATCAGAGTATTCGGATCGGATGAAAACGATGCGTGTACATGAATTGAATACTCCACTCAAGCCGGAAGCGATTAGTGATCTCAGATCGGGCGACAAGGTCTTGTTAAGTGGAATTGTTTATTCCGCAAGAGATGCGGCGCATAAGCGTTTGGTGGAAATGATTCATCGCGGCGAATCATTGCCTTTTAATCTTAACGGTCAGGTGATTTACTATTTGTCGCCATCTCCGGCGAGACCCGGAATGGTCATTGGTTCGGCCGGTCCGACATCGAGTTATCGTCTCGATTCTTACACGCCAGATTTGTTGGATTCGGGATTGAAAGGTATGATTGGAAAAGGAATGAGGAGTCAGGATGTGATCGATGCGATCGTGAAAAATCGAGCGGTTTACTTTATGGCTGTCGGTGGAGCGGCGGTAAAAATGGCGCAGTCGGTGATTTCGGCGCGTGTGATCGCGTTCTCGGATTTGGATGCCGAAGCGATTCTCGAACTGAAAGTCGAAAAAATGCCGCTGTTTATCGCCGTCGATGCCAGTGGGAATAATATTTTAAAATAAAGAAATAGGCGAATTGGCGAGTGAAAGGGAAAATTTTTGGGAAAAATTAGATTAGACCTTAGCAACTTAGATGCATCATTTCCAGGACATTTTAATCAGGAGAAAATTGCACGGGCGAAGACGCTTTTTTTCAAACGTCTATCCGAATCGTCACACAAATTCTACGGTGGGAAAATCCAAACGGCTCCAAAGGCAGGCGTCTTCGGATTTAACTGGTTCAATGTTTGGTACACGCCTGGCGTATCAAAGATTTCGACGACAATTCGGGATAACTCCGATGCATCTTTCGATCTAACGAACCGCGGAAATCTCGTGGCAGTCGTCAGTGATTCAACGCGCGTTCTAGGCGACGGCGATTGTACGCCTCCGGGTGGGATGGGCGTAATGGAAGGCAAAGCGTTTTTGATGAAATATCTCGGCGGCGTGGATGCGGTAGCACTCTGCATGGACAGCCGAGATAAAAACGGTGAAAATGATCCGCAGAAAATTATCGATTTTGTAAGAATGGCTCAGCCGAGTTTTGGCGCCATAAACCTTGAGGATATTTCTCAACCGAACTGCTACCGCGTTCTCGATGAATTGCGCGAGACGTGCGATATTCCCGTTTGGCATGATGACGCGCAGGGAACGGCTTGTGTAACGCTTGCGGGATTACTCAATGCTCTTAAACTTGCCAATAAAAAAATAGGTGAAATTCGGATAGTTATGCTGGGAGCCGGCGCCGCAAATACTTCAGTTGCCCGAATTCTCATTACCGCCGGCGCCGATCCACAGAAAATGATTCTTTTCGATGTTCATGGAGCATTATCCAAAAACCGGCGTGATATCGAGTCCGATGCAAGATATTATCGCACTTGGGAACTTTGTCAATTGACGAATCCCGGTTTTGTATCAGACATTGAGCAAGCCATGAAAGGCGCCGACGTGCTGATCGCCTTGTCAAAACCGGGTCCGGATATGGTTCGACCGTCGTGGATTCAATCGATGGCGCAAAAATCGATTGTTTTCACATGCGCTAATCCCGTTCCGGAAATTTATCCATACGCGGCAAAGGAAGCAGGCGCTTTCATTGTTGCAACAGGTCGCGGCGACTTCCCAAATCAGGTCAATAATTCGTTGGGCTTTCCGGGAATTTTAAAAGGCGCTTTGATGGTGAGAGCTAGAAAAATCACCGACGAAATGGCAATCGCCGCCGCGAACGCATTGGCGCGGTTTGCCGAAAAGCGTGGCATTACACCAGAAGATATCATCCCAAAAATGGATGAACCGGACGTTTTTGCGTTTGAAGCCGCCGAAGTCGCGATGCAGGCAATTCGCGATGGCGTCGCCCGGAAAATGATCGACTGGGATTCGGCATTTCAAAAGGCCAAAATCGATATCGAATATTCTCGAAATATGACGCAGAGATTAATGGAATCAGGATTTATTACAGAGCCGCCACGAGACATGTTGGATGAAGCGCTAAATTGGGCGGTGTCAGAAGTCGAACGTTCTTAATAAATCTGACTAGATTTAATCCGCTGACAGAGATCGAAACTTACCTGACATTTTGGGGATGCGGATATGGAAGAAATGTTTATGGAAATCATTTTGTTATAACCTTTTTCAAAGTCGAACTAAGATCGGAAATTTTATAAGGTTTGGCGACGACGCCAGAAAAACCGTAATCGGTATATCGCGACATTACCGGATTGTTAGAATATCCGCTGGACACGATCGCCTTGACAGATGGATCGATTTTTCGGAGAGATTTGAGTGCTTCTTCTCCGCCCATTCCGCCTGGGATTGTCAAATCCATAATGACTGCCGAAAACGGCGAGTTCTCTTTCATTCCTTTTTGATACAAAGTAATCGCTTCTGCGCCATCCTTAGCGGTTTGTACCTCATAGCCGAGGTTCATCAGCATTTCCGCCGCCATCGTCCTAACTAATTCCTCGTCATCCATGATGAGCACTTTTCCGAATCCCGAGAGCAAATTCTTCTCTTCGTCGTCATCCTTTTCCAGCAATTGTTCACTGACAGGTAGATAAATATAAAATGTCGTTCCAACGCCGGGTTTCGAGTCGAGAGTCACAGCGCCATTATGATTCTTAATGATTGAATAAACCATGGTCAGCCCGAGCCCGCTACCGTTGGACTTCGTCGAAAAATATGGATCGAAAATCTTCTTCAGATATTCTTTGCTAATCCCGATTCCGTTATCACGTATAGTAATTTTGATATATTTATCCTGCTTGAGCAAAAGCGTATTATCGGATCCGATCTGGATATTTTCCGCAATGATGTTAATGAGACCGCCTTCCGGCATTGCCTGCTCAGCATTCAGAACGATGTTGTGAATAACTTGATTGATTTGCCCTTCGTCCATCTCAACGTTCCAAAGATTTTCAGCGATGGAAAATTCGCATTTGACTTTGGAGCCGGTTAATGGAAATTCGGCGGACTCGAGTAACAGTTCCTTGATGGAAGCGGTTTTTAGAATTGGGGCGCCGCCTTTGGAAAATGTCAATAATTGTTGAGTTAAATCTTTTGCGCGGAAAGCGCCTCGCTCCGCTTCCGTCAACCGTTCAAAGACTTTTGTTCCCGGTTGGGAATACATCTTCGAAAGCGTAATATTTCCCATAATAACCGTCAGAATATTGTTGAAATCATGAGCGATTCCACCTGCAAGAATACCGATGGATTCCAGTTTTTCAGAGCGCTGGCGCTCGAATTCCACTTCTTTTCGTTCGGAAATATCTCTTGAGATGCAGATAACCGCTTTCCGGTTCTCAATTTTAATGAGCAGGTAGTTAATCTCGACCGGGATATGTTTTCCGTCTTTGGTCATGTGAACCGTCTCATGGACGATTGGTTTATTGGCATTGAGAGTTTTTAGGAGATCAATGATTTTATCTTTATTCTCGGAAATACCGAAATCCAGCGGCGACATCTTCATCAATTCTTCCCGCGTGTAACCGAGTCTCTGGCAGGCAATACCGTTGATTTCAATAAATTTGCCAAGCGAACCATCGTCATTATACCATGAGACAAAAATGGCGTCGTTTCCACTATTAAACAACGTATGATACCGTTTTTCACTTTCGATCAACGCGGATTCTGCCTTTTTCCGCTCCGTAATGTCAATCATTGTCGTCCGGATTCCAACTACATTCCCTTCCAAATCACGCTCCAGAACATCTCTGATTGAAACAAAAATTCGATTGCCGTTCTTTTTCACATAAGTTCGTTCTTGACATTCAGGCACGAATTGTTCTTTGATTTTTTGGATAAATCTTTGCGTTGCACCGGTTTTTTGCTCCATAAGAACGAAGTCGAAAATCAGACGACCGATCATTTCTGTCTTCAGATATCCCAACATATCGCATTCCGTTTGATTAACATCGAGAATAATACCGTCAGTGTTCAAGATGTGATAGGCGACAGGCGCGTTGTCCCAGAGTTCCTTGAACCGTTTTTCGCTCAGGCTAAGCGCTTCGGTAATCTGAGTGCGTTCAGTAATATCCTGTAAAATTCCGATCGAGCCGACGACTTTTCCGCTTTTAATATCGCGAGCCGGTACAGAGTGATCGCTAACCCATTTAGTCGTTCCATCGGGAAGTTCTATTTTAAGATCCATCCAAAAACGCTCGGATTTTCCTTCTCTGAATTCATTTGCGTATTCATTGATGTTCTTGGGTGCTTTGGGATCCGTGATCGTTTTTTCCTTCACGATTTCATCAAATTTCTTAGCTGTCATATCTTGTAGACTTATTCCGAGAACGTCCTTGGAATTCGCACCGAAAAACTCATACTTGTTTGTGATAAAATTTCGTCTGTAGGGGACGCCATGGGCATTCTCTATTGCCTTTTGATAGATCGCATGTGCTTTTTGTAATTCTTCGGTTGCGCGTTTATATTCAATAGAAAAACTAATCTGGTCAGAAACAAATTTCATGATTTCAAAATCGCTTTGAGTAAGTGCGTTTTCATCCTCGTAATTTTGGACGACTATCGCGCCGATAACAATATCATTCAATTTCAAAGGAACGCCTAACCAGATTTTCGATGGTGTACCAATGATCTCGATTTCGCCTTGATTGACGAGTTCCATTACTTGAGAAGTTTTCAGTAAAACCGGTTGGTTATTTCGGATGACGTATGAAGTCAGCGTCTTGCCGACAGGGAAACTATCGACGATATCCATTTCATCGCTGAAATATGGGAGCGTAATGCGATCAGTTTCCCGATCGTATAGGACGATAAAGAAATTTTTTGTATCGAGAATTTTGCCCAAAGTTGTTTGAATGCTTTTTGAAAGTTGGCGCAGGTTTTCCGATTTGTGGGAAGCGGCCGCAATTTCATACATTATTTTTTGAATTTTAAGTGCTTTCTGTCGTTCGGTAATATCGTGTATAACTATTTGGAGATATGGTTTTCCAGCGACTGTAGCACGGCTCAGGCTGAGTTCTGAAGGGAAATCTGTTCCGTCGGATCTTCCCAACGTGATCTCTAAGAACTGGGGAAAACCCGCAAGCGCTTCTTTGATTTTTTGAATTGTCAGAGATTTTAATTCTTCTATGTTCGGTTGAGAAGAGGAAAAAAGTTCGGTAATTGAGTGCCCCACGATGTCTTCTTCCCGGCGTTGAAACATCTCAAACGTTTTAGGATTACAGGAAGTGAAAATGTCCTGATCGCAGAGAGAAATAGAATCGTTGAAACTCTCGAAAAGTCTCCAATATCTGTCGTCGGTTTTTTCGAGATTATCGGTGGTCTTTTTTAGATGGGTAATATCGACAAGAGAAATTATCGAAACTGAGGAACCTTCAACTATCGAACTGGAAACGATGCAAGGGTGAATCTTTCCCGAACGATCCAAACACCGAACATCGTAATGTTGCGGTGTCTTTGTTCTTTTACTACCGGGTAAATCTTGATTTGTTTGGATCCTTTCCAAATCATCGGGCAAAATGAACTCATTCCATTTTTTGATTCTCTCAATTTCCACTTTCGAATAACCGGAAAATTCCTCGAAGACCGAATTGACAAGCAGAAAAGTCATGTCATCATTGACTAGCATCATCGCAATGTCAGCATTGTCGAAAATATCTTTATAAATTTCTTCCGTCTTGATGGTGGGATTAATGAAACCTGAATTCGGCAAAGATGTTTGTTTTGCATCTGAAAAATTGCGCTTGGATAAGGCAGAAAGTTGGTCGATAATCCGTTCGTAATCGCTTAAATCGAAAAACAGAACTAGAGGTGAAATTGATCCTGTATCTCGAATATTTTGTATAGCAAAAGAGATATTTTCGGAAGCCAAGTTTTGGTCAATAACAACAAAATCTGGTGAATATTGATTCAATTGCTTGGTAAAGTTTGTTAAATCATGATTCCACTGAGTTGTAAGTGGAAATTCTCGTTCGTTCGCTTCTGAAAAATCCGCTTTTAAGTTAGATGGTCGATCACTGACAAAAAGCACGCATTTTTTCTGATTCATTTTTTAGTCCATTGTCTTATCATAACATAGAATCGTGTCATTCTCAAAAAACCGATAAAAGTTACGTCGTGAAAAATTGAATGTCACGTATTATGTTAGGATGTGACTACTGATTGAACTTATCATAGAAATTGCCTCTTAAATAAATTTTGATCTACCCAATGTAATATTTATTTAAATAATGTGCGCTGAAAATATTGATTACTGTTAAAACCGCGATATTTATAGATAACTAACTAATTCTGATAAAGACGATTATTTACGTTTTAATAAGTGCCAGAAGTGTAAAATCTTAAAATTGTAGCTTGGAATTGATGGATTTATTTTGTTAAATTCCATTCGCTTTTTAAAGATGATCGCGGGGTGGAGCAGCTGGCAGCTCGTTGGGCTCATAACCCAAAGGTCAGGGGTTCGAATCCTCTCCCCGCTACGAAGAAATCCCGCAAATGCGGGATTTTCAATTTATGTTTACGGTTTATATCATACAGAGCGAAGAAGGTTACGTTTATGTTGGTCAGACAAACGACATGGATCGTCGGTTGAGGGAGCATAATTCTGGGCATTCATGTTGGACGAAGCGGGGGAATAATTGGGTTTTGCTTTATCAAGAGAACTACGAGACGCGAGTTGGAGCAGTGCGACGAGAAAGATATTTTAAAACTGGTATTGGCAGGAAGTGGATTTATGAAGTTGTTTTAAAATATGGCTCATAATTCGCCGATGGCGAACTTTCACTTCGTTACAGCCCAAAGGTCAGGGGTAGAGTTTATCCGCCAGAGGCGGGAATCCTCTCCCCGCTACGAAGAAATCCCGCAAATGCGGGATTTTCAATTTATGGCATTGGTAGTCATTGTTGGAAATTCCATTAGAATCGTCCAAATTAAATATGCTCGTTGAATGAATCGGTAACAGAAAGGTACAGGATGAAGAATCGTCGAAATGTAGTTTTATTACTTTTTTTTGCAGTTTTGGTATCGAAAGCGTTCTCTGTCGAACCGTTATTTCGATTTGCATGGCTTACGGATACGCATGTCGGTTCGGAATTGGCGGCGGTTGACTTACAGCGGTCAGTTGCAGATATCAATTCTCTTGAAGGGATTGATTTTACGATTGTTTCAGGTGATGTTGTCGAAATGGATGTAAATGGAAATTTGGATACAGCCAAAACAATTTTAGACCAACTGATTAAAACTTATTATGTCATTCCGGGCAATCATGAACTTAAATGGTCATCATCGGGCGGGACAAAATTTCGGAAAATGTGGGGTGATGACAAATTTTTCTTTGAATACAAGGGTTTTCAATTTCTCGGATTTCATCAGGGTCCGCTGATGCGGATGGGTGACGGTTATATTTCACCGGAGGACATTCGGTGGATCGAACAAACACTCGAAAAAAACAAGAAATCAAACCTAAAGACAGTTTTTATTATGCACTATCCGCTGGATAATTCAGTCAGCAACTGGTTTGAAGCCGCTGATTTAGCGAAAGCGTTTAATGTTCAGGCAATCTTGCACGGTCATGGACATGCGAATCTGATTACTAAATATGAAGGAATTCCCGGCGTTATGGGTCGCTCGAATCTCCGGGGAAACCAACCGGTTGGCGGATATACTATTGTGGATGTTTATCCGGATTCAATGACTTTCTATGAACGGACACCCGGAATTCTAACATTGAAAAAATGGGGAAAAATTCCGTTGAAGAATCGAAAAAATGAAGCCGACAGTTTAAAGTCTTGTAAACCTTCCTTTTCATTGGACAGCAATGGTAGAGGTGTCCGGAAAATATGGGAATTTGATACAAAATATACGTTGGCATCATCGCCAGTTCTCGCAGATGGAAAAGTGATAATCGGATCTGGCGATGGCATTGTTCGAGCGATTTCTCTAAAAACCGGCAAGGAAACATGGCAGTTTAAGACTAACGCGCCTGTTTTCTCTTCAGCCGCCGCTTCAGGGAATGTGACGGTCGTCGGTTCGACGGATTCGTCGATTTATTGTTTGAATACATCAACTGGGAAATTGAACTGGAGAGTTTGCACTAGGGCTCCGGTCGTCGCTGTTCCAGCAATTTTTCAGGATGTCGTCTATATCGGGTCGAGTGATGGAACCTTTCGTGCAATTGATCTTAAAACTGGAGAAATCAAGTGGAAATATTTGGGCGTTACGGGTTTTGTTGAAACACAACCGCTTGTTTATGAAGGGCGAGCGATTTTTGGGGCATGGGATAATTGTCTCTATGCTCTAAATACAAAAACCGGCAACCTTGATTGGAAATGTCAAGATGGTCGTCCGGGCGTTTTGTATTCGCCGGCGGCATGTATTCCTGTCGCTTCCAGCGATAAAGTTTACATCGCAGCTCCGGATCGTTTCTTATCCTGTATTGATGTGAAATCCGGCGAGACGCTTTGGCGTTCAAGGCGCTTTCAGGTTAGAGAAAATGTTGGAATTTCGGAAGATGGCGCGACGGTTTTTGCACGAACGATTCAGGATTCGGTTTTTGCAATTGATAGCAGTTCTCCGACGATGAAAATTAAATGGGCGACTTCGGCGAACTACGGTTATGACATCGATCCATCTTTGCCGGTTGAAAAAGATGGAACGCTGTTTTTTGGGACAAAAGATGGATTTGTCTATGCAATGGATGCCCGAACGGGCACGGTTATTTGGCGCTATCGGATCGGTTTCGGTTTGGTTAATAATGTTGTTCCGCTGAGTCGTACTGAAGTTGTTGCTTCCATAATGGATGGAAAAATTGTCTTTTTACGGTATTTTTCGAGTTTAAAAACTGACAATTAATTGCCAAACGGAGGAGATATTTAAAGGACGTTGCAATTAATGGACTTCGCCCTTAAATTGCTATTCAAGTTTGGGTAGTTTATTTTACATTTTGATTGAATTTAATTGAGAAGAATGGTCGATAGAACAAAGCATACAACGATAAATTGTCGGATTTTATCCAGATCAGCCTTCAGGGAGAATAATTTTATCAGATGAAAGATTTAAAATTAACAGCGTTAACTGAAACGCATCGGAAAACCGTCATTCCAGTTGGAGACATTCGAATTGGAGAAGATTTTGTCGTCATCGCCGGACCGTGCGCGGTTGAAAGCGAAACGCAGACGATCAAAACAGCGTTGGCTGTCAAAGCGGCAGGCGGAAATATGTTGCGGGGTGGCGCATTCAAACCGCGAACCTCTCCGTACGCTTTTCAGGGGCTTGGACTGAAAGGTCTGAAAATTCTGGAAAAGGCGAAAAAAGAAACCGGTTTGCCCGTCGTTACTGAGGTGCTGGATTCGCGAGACGTTTCTTGGATTTGCGAATATATTGATGTCCTTCAGATTGGCGCACGCAACATGCAGAATTTCTCGCTTCTGAAGGAAGTCGGAAAATCCAACAAACCAGTGCTTTTAAAACGCGGAATGTATTCGACTCTTGAGGAATGGCTAAACTGCGCCGAATATATTTTATCAGAAGGGAATCCGAATGTTCTCCTCTGTGAGCGCGGCATTCGGACATTCGAAACCTATACGCGAAACACACTGGATTTAAGTATTGTTCCATCTGTCAAGGAAACAACTCACTTGCCTATTTTTGTCGATCCATCGCACGGTACCGGAAGACTTAGTTTGATTGAACCGATGAGTCTTGCGGCGGTTGCGGCTGGAGCCGATGGATTGGAAATTGAAGTGCATTTTAATCCTGCCGAAGCGTTGAGCGACAAAGACCAGCAATTAACGCCGGAAATGTTTCAATCATTGATGATAAAAGTGAAAAAAGTGCGTGACTGTATGGAAGAATTTTCATTTGAAAAAAGATGAAACAACTGACGCTTAAGACAACTAGCGGTTCCTGCGAAATTCTTGTCAGCAAATCCTTGAAGAATGTTCAGAATTACATCCCGGCAAAAAGAACGATTATCCTGACAGACCGACAAGTCGCCTCGCTATATCGCAATCAATTTCCGAATTTTCCAGTTATCGAAATCGGAATCGGTGAATCAAGTAAAAATTTGGAGACGGTTAACCGAATTTATCGTGAATTGATCGAACTGGAAGCGGATCGTTCGACTTTTCTTTTGGGAGTCGGCGGCGGAGTTGTAACCGATGTGACCGGTTTCGTCGGTTCGACTTTTCTACGTGGAATTGACTACGGATTCGTTGCATCGACAATTTTAGCGCAGGTTGACGCGGCGATTGGCGGCAAAAACGGCGTTAATTATTCCGGCTATAAAAATCTTGTTGGGACGATACGACAGCCGCGATTTGTGATTTGCGATTTGGATATGTTGCGAACTTTGTCGATACAAGAAGTGAGAAGCGGTTTGTCTGAGGTCGTTAAGACGGCGGCGATCCGCAATGCCGATTTGTTCACATTTTTAGAAAATAACCTTGAAAAAATCCTGTCGCTTGATACCGAAGCGATAGAAAAAATCGTTGCTGAGTGTGTCCAGATCAAGGCGGAAATCGTAGAACATGATGAGAGAGAATCGGGTCAGCGCCGCTTGCTAAACTTCGGTCATACATTTGGGCATGCAATCGAAAAAGTTACCAGATTGACACATGGGGAATCCGTTAGCGTTGGAATGTGCCTGTCGGCAGATTTTTCTGTTAAAAGACGCATTTTGGTGCCAGAACAAAGTTCGCGACTGAAGGATCTTTTGAAGCAGATTGGATTGACGATTGATGTTTCATTACAGAAAGACGCCATTGTTCAAGCAATGTGGAAAGACAAAAAACGCGAGGATGAAAACCTGCATTTTGTCTTTTTATATGATATCGGCGATGCCCGAACTGAACTTATAAGTTTGACTAATTTGAAAGAATTCATCGATGATATGCGTTAGCATTGCCGAACCGACAATCGACCTTGTCATAAAAAGTTTAAAGGATGAAGAATTTGCAGAAATTCGTCTCGATGCGATTGAAAATCTCAAACTTGACGATGTCCCTCGAATTTTTTCCGGTTCCCATAAACTCATCGCTACCTGTCGGTTTGGGTTTTATAATGATGAACAGAGAAAAGCGTTTTTAATTGAGGCGATCCGGTCAGGCACCACATTTGTGGATGTCGAAGTCGATTCTCCGGAAGAATTCATTGCCGAGGTCGTCCGAGCGGCACGTGAAAATGGAACGCAGGTTATTGTATCTTACCATCATTTTGAAAAAACGCCAAGTTCTGCCGAATTGGATCAGATCATTGACTGGTGTTTTTCATTGGGGGCAGATATTGCAAAAATCGCATGTCGTGCTTTAAATAAATCCGATTGTGCTAAAATTTTAGCGTTATATCAAAGATCAAATCCAATCATTGCATTTTCGATGGGTTCGATTGGGGCGTTTACCCGAGTTGCGGCAGCGTTTCTCGGCGCTCCGTTTATTTATGTCGCCAAATCCGCTGGAAAAGAGACAGCGGAAGGGCAATTTGACAAGAAGCAGATGCTTGCTATTATGGAGAAAATCGCCGGTGTCTGAAAAACGGATTTTCGCCATCGTCGGACTTCCGGTTTTGCATAGCCGCAGTCCGCAAATTTATCAGCAGTTATTTCGTATAGAAAACCGAGAATTGATCTACACCAGATTGGCGGTTCAGAGAATATCTGAAGCGATTTCTGTGATGGATGATCTTGGAATTTCCGGTTACAATATCACAGCGCCATTCAAAAAAAATGTTTTACGACATCTGAATGAGGTTTCAGAACCAGCCCGGAAAATGTGTGCTGTAAACACTGTTGTCCGGAAGGATGGAAAATTAGTCGGATACAATACTGATATTGACGGAGTAATCGGCGCTTTACAGTCGAATGGAATCGAACTATCAGGAAATTCTGCGGTTGTGATTGGGGCAGGCGGAGCGGGTAGAGCCGCAACTTTTGGATTATTGAAAACCGGCGCAAAAGTAATTCTGGTCAACCGTTCAGTCGAAAAGGCGGAGAAAATCGCCAAATCTTTTGGTTGTGAATTTGCGCCGATGGAAAATCTTGCGGATGTAGTGAAAAATGCGAAGATCATCGTCTCAGCGCTTCCTGCCGGAGTTGATGTAATTGCAGACGAGTGGCTAACTCCGAATCACGTTTTACTCGACGCGAACTATCATTCGGAAATTTTAAAAAACAAAGCCGGGAAACGCGGCGCGACCTTTATCGGCGGCGAATCTTGGCTGATACACCAAGCGATTCCTGCTTATCGCCACTTTACTGGTTCGCAAAAAAAAATGAAAATTCCAAAAATCATCGATTTTAATAGTTCAATGAAAAATATTGCACTTGTCGGATTTATGGGAGTCGGGAAGAGCTTTGTTGGGAAATCTTTAGCGAAGTTGCTGGGATGGAAATATATCGATACAGACGATGAGATTGTGGAGAAGACTGGTAAGTCTATTTCGCAAATTTTTTCAGAATATGGCGAATCAGAATTTCGGGAAATGGAGCGGGAAGTAATTCAGTCGGTCGTTCGACAAAAGTGCGCAGTTATTTCCTGCGGTGGCGGTGTCGTTCTCGATCAGGTAAATCGCCGACAACTTATCGATAATAGTCTGACCGTTTGGATTTACGCGCCGGTCAAAACTGCGTTGTCAAGAATCGATTTGACGAGTCGCCCGCTTTTATCGCGGAACGTTTCAGCGGTTGAATTAGAAGCGGAGAAAATATTTCGGAAACGACGAGATTTGTATGCCGAAGTTTCCGACTTAGTGGTAATTAATAAGCGCTGGTCTTCGCAAAAGACAGCGGAATTGATTTATGAAGAAGTCTGTTCGGCGTTCGGTCATTTGTGGTAATCGGCACGCGCCCGCATCGAAAAGTCTGATGCAAAGAGCCATCGCCGCGGCTTTACTTGCTGACGGAGAGACAACTTTGCGCAATCCGACGTATTGCGCAGATTCGCTCGCGGCGTTATCTGTCATCCGTGGGTTAGGCGCGTCTGTGGAGCGATCATCTGGCAGTCTGACAATTCGCGGAGGAATTTCTCCGATAGAAAAAACGCTAAACTGTGGGGAGTCTGGCTTGTGCCTCAGAATGTTCGCACCGATCTGCGCGTTATTTTTCGGTGAGTTGATGTTGACTGGTGAAGGTTCGCTGAAACAGCGACCGCTTTCAAATATGGAATCGCCGCTTGCGGATTTGGGCGCTTTCTGTTTAACAGAAAACGGCTATTTGCCGGTGCGGATTCATGGACCGCTTCGCGGTGGAAAAACGGATGTCGATGGTTCACTCAGTTCGCAATTTCTAACCGGTTTACTGATGGCGCTTCCATTGGCATCAAACGATTCCGAAATCCGTGTCATCAATCTAAAAAGTAAACCTTATGTCGATATGACGCTGGATGTTCTTCGATCTTTTCAAATAAATATTCAGCGTCGGGGGAATCGGTTTTTGGTTCCGGGAAATCAACATTATCGGGCGTGTGATTATTTAGTCGAAGGCGATTGGAGCGGAGTCGCATTTTTACTGGTTGCTGGCGCGATTGCTGGTTCCGTGACGATTAGTTGGATTTCCAGCGTTTCCAAGCAACCGGACAGAGCGATAATTGAGGTCATACGATCGGTTGGCGCAGAAATCCAAATAGACGATAATTCAATAACTGTTAGGAAAAATCGGCTTGCGGCGTTTGAATTTGACGCAACAGACTGTCCGGATCTTTTTCCGCCATTAGTTGCGTTAGCGGCGAATTGCAACGGGCGCTCGGTCATTCGCGGTGCGAGCCGATTAATTCATAAAGAAAGCAATCGTGCGGAAGTGCTTCAGAGCGTTTTTACAGAATTGGGTATCTCGGTCATCATTCGGGGTGATGAAATGATTATTACGGGCGGAAAAATCTTAGGAGGTCATGTTATTTCTCATGGCGATCACCGAATCGCAATGTCGGCGGCGATTGCTGGTTTGACGGCAGAATCGAAGGTAACGATTGAAACGGCGGAATGTGTAGCCAAATCATATCCGACTTTTTTTGAAGATTTAAAATCCATTGGAGGACAGGTCGATGAATAGTTTTGGGAGACTTTTCAGAATTCAGGTTTTCGGAGAATCACATGGCGCGGGGGTTGGTGTGATCATTGACGGTTGTCCGGCTGGTCTGCGAATTATGGAATCTGATTTGATGTTGGAAATCAACCGCCGGAAAAGTGATGGAATCGGTACGACAGCGCGTACTGAGTCCGATTTTCCGGAAATAATCAGCGGCATTCTGAATGAAAAAACAACCGGTAGTCCGATTGCCATTGTTTTTAAAAATCAAGATGTTCAGTCGGAGATTTATCAGACATTTCGCGAGGTTCCCCGACCCGGACATGCCGATTTTGTAGTAGATCGAAAATTTGGAGGATTTAATGATATTCGAGGTGGTGGACATTTTTCCGGACGACTGACTTTAGGATTGGTCGCAGCGGGCGCTATCGCGAAAAAACTCATTGAACCAACAACAATTAACGCGAAAATACTAGAAATAGGCGGCGAGACGGATTTTGAGGAAATTATTGAAAAAGTGAGAGCGGAAGGCGATTCTATCGGCGGATTGATCGAGTGCAGGGTTCAAGGCGTTCCCGTCGGATTGGGAGAGCCGTTTTTTGATTCGGTGGAATCGCTCATCTCGCACATCGTTTTTTCGATTCCCGGGATCAAAGCGATCGAATTCGGCTCTGGATTTCAAGCCGCTGTCATGCGCGGCTCGGCTCACAACGATTTATTCATCGATAAAAAAGGAACGACGTCGACCAATAATGCGGGCGGAATCAATGGAGGCATCACGAATGGAAATGAAATCATTTTTCGGGTGGCAGTCAAGCCGACATCGAGCATTTCTAAGTCCCAGCGCACGTTGAATTTTGCTGATGAAGAACCGACAGATTTATCGATTTTGGGGCGGCATGACGCCTGTATTGCACTCAGAGCGCCGGTCATCGTCGAAGCCGCCACTGCGATCGTTTTAGCCGACCTCTTTTTATTGGAACAGAAATTTGGAAGACGGATGGAGTAGAGATGGATTTAAAGGAAATCAGGAAACAGATCGATATTCTCGACGGGAAAATCATTCAGAATTTAAACGATCGAATGGAATTGGCAATCCTTGCCAAACGTTTTAAAACTGAAATTGAAGATTTAGAGCGTGAGAAGGAAATTTTTGATAAAATTTCCAAACGCACTAAGCATCTTGTTCAGGTAGAATTGCTTAAGCAAATCTTTTTCGAGATCATCGGCGAGAGTAAACGTTTGCAAAAAATCGAACACAAACTGATTGGATTTCAGGGTGAACACGGCGCATACAGTGAATTAGCCGCTCATTTTTGGAACGAAAAATATGTCGGCATTCCATGCAAGGAATTCACAGATGTGTTCGATGGCGTGGCATCCGGCTGGTATGATTTCGGGATTGTCCCGGTGGAAAACACGCTGGGCGGCGTCGTCGGTCCGGTCAACGACCTTCTTCTGCAAACCGATTTATTTGTTGTTGGCGCTATTGAAATTCCGATTTCACATTGCTTGATGATCGTCTCCGGAGCCGATCATCGGGAAATTCGGAGTGTCTATTCGCATTCGCAAGCACTTTCCCAGTGCAAACATTTTCTATCGCGTAATAGACTTGAACCGATTTCTTATTACGACACAGCCGGTGCGGCGCGCATGTTGGCAGAAAAGAATCTGAAAGGTTGTGCCGTTATCGCCAGCAAACTCGCGGCGGAACTTTACAATCTTGAAATCATCAAGGAAAATGTCGAAGATCTCGGCATAAACCGAACGCGCTTTCTGATTCTTTCCCGTGAAAAATTTCAAGGAGATGGCGATAAGTGCAGTATCATTTTTTCGACGGAGCATAAAGCCGGTACACTTTTTAACGTTCTGGAGATTTTCGCTCATGCGGGCATCAATCTGACGCGAATTGAATCTATTCCCGGACAGTTGGGCGAATACTCGTTCTTTCTTGATTTTATCGGTTCGGAACATGACAAAAAAGTGGTAGAGGCACTGAAAAAAGTTAGCAAAATGACTGGCAGTCTGCGGCTAATTGGTTGCTACAAAGAAAGGAACATTTCATGAAAATAGTTGTTATGGGCGCCGGACGCATGGGCGCTTGGTTGGTTGAAGAATTCTGTCACGATTATGAAGTAGCGGTTTTTGATACCGATCCGAAGAAATTGAAATATTTTATCAAAGTTACTCGACTTTTGGAAGTGTCGGAGATTCAGGCATTTCAACCGGAACTACTTGTTAATGCAGTCACGCTGAAAAATACGATCGAGGCGTTTGACATGGTGCTTCCTTATTTGTCAGCGAATTGCTTACTCTCGGATATCACGTCAGTCAAAAACGGTATTTATCAATATTACCAACGGTCAGGCAGGCGTTTTGTCTCTACCCATCCAATGTTTGGTCCGACGTTTGCCAATATTCGCGACCTAAGTAATGAAAACGCTATCATCATCAGCGAGTCAGATAAAGATGGGAAAACCTTTTTTCAAAATTTCTACCAGAATCTCAGACTGAATATCTTCGAATATTCGTTTGAAGAACATGATGAAACGACCGCTTATTCCCTGGGAACGCCGTTTTCCTCGTCATTGGTTTTTGCCGCGTGTTTAAAAAATCAGAAAGCGCCGGGAACGACCTTTAAAAAACACATGGAAATTGTGCGCGGGTTGTTGTCTGAGGACGATTTTCTGATATCGGAAGTGCTGTTTAATCCTAGGACGCTCAAACAGATCGAACGGATTAATTCGCAGCTTACTTATTTGACGCATATCATTCGTGGACGTGATTATGAAGAGATGAATAAATTTCTTGACAGATTACGTGAAAATATTCAATAAATCTTATTGAGTCATAATTTTTTCTATGAGTTTTGCGTCGTTGGGAAGAAGTCCGGAATTGACGAGTCGCGGGGTCATTTTTTTTAGGTTAGGATTTTGTTGGAAAACGCGATGAAAAATAGGCAAGGCTTGGTCGATTCGGCCAGTTGAAACAAGCGTAATCGCTGTCCAATATGGTAATTCGGCGTTTTCTGGATAAAAATTTTCCGATAACCGGTATTCATTCAGAGCTTTTTCAATTTCGTTTTTTTCTAAATATGCGTCGCCCTGATTTGCATGTTGATATGCACGGTGAATTCGTATCAGCCGTTTCAATTCCGACAAGGGATCTGGATTATCCTCGACGCGAAGGTTGAGAACAATATCTTTCCATGGGATTCCTGTCGGTTTTCCAGATACAATGAGCATCGCCGCCGACTGCCTGCCTCGAATGTCGCCTCCTTCTTTTTCCGCCGCTTCAAGCGCAGACATCATACGATCGGCAAGATCGCCGGGCGCGGTCTCAAACGCTTTTGCCATTGCATCCCAAACGGTATTGTTTTCCATCATGTTTGCCTGTACAGAATAGTTTTTCCCGATATGATGCCCCGCCATATTTACACATCGGCTTCCAGTGTAAGCGCTCACGAAACCCTTAACGTCAATCATTGCCACTTGACGAACTGCCGAGTCTTTGTCATTTTCTAAAAGTTTTTTGAGTGCTTTCTCCGCAGAAAGCCCTTTTTCCATTAATGCGAGACCGTCGGGTCCATATTCGACTTTAACAAACGATTGCGTAGCAACGGCACCTACGCCAGCCTTTGCCCATGGAACCAATTGACCGACTGAGAACCAATGACTTTGAACGGCAACGCCCAGTTCGCCAGTCATTTCATCATAAGCGACTATGGAATAGGTCGCTACGGGACGAGTTGCGGTCTCGCCGGCGGCTAGAATAACTGAAAATAGGATAGTAATCAAAAAGGCCTGGAGTGATTTCATAAAAACCTCGATTGATGGTAAAGGAACATTTCGATAAAAATTTATGCAAGAATTGATCAAACTGAAATACAATTTCAAGTACTAGCAAGAAAAATTCGATCCTTACTATAGGGAATTGAAATAGATTTTTCAGACGTCTTTTCCATTGCCTATCAAAATCCATCTGTTTAAATTACATCTCGTTTTTTGATGAAGTCGCTGAAAGACGCTAAATCTGAATGATTCGGATTGATTTTTAACAATAGATTTTAAAATGGGCGATTATCCGCCGGAGTCGGACAGGGC
>PEYN01000002.1 GCA_002774355.1 Candidatus Marinimicrobia bacterium CG08_land_8_20_14_0_20_45_22
GAAAGATGCTAAATCTGAATGATTTGAATTGATTTTTAACAATAGATTTTAAAATGGGCGATTAGCTCAGATGGTTAGAGTACTTGCTTGACATGCAAGGGGTCACTGGTTCGAGTCCAGTATCGCCCACGTTTTTCAAGAGATCATCAATAACGAGGATCGATTGAAACAAAAGAGAGAAAAAGGAACCCAATTTTGGAACAGAAAGAAAAGATCACACTTACTTTACCAGATGGATCTAGTATGGAAGCCGCCATTGGCGTTACCGCCGGTGATGTAGCCAGATCGCTCAGTGAAGGTCTTTTTCAAAACGCTATCGTCGCTAAATTCAATGGTAAATTGGTAGATCTTTCATATCCAATTCAGGAAAATTCATCGATTGAAATTCTGACTTACCAATCGCCAGGATCACAGGAAATACTGCTTCACAGCACATCTCACATCATGGCGCAGGCTGTTAAACAACTTTACCCTGATGCAAAAGTCACTATTGGGCCAGCGATCGAGAATCGGTTCTATTATGATTTTGACATTGAACCTCCGCTGACCGACGATGATTTGGCAAAGATCGAAGAGCGGATGAATGAAATCATCGCCGCTGACATTCCGATTGTTCGGAAGGAACTCAGCCGCAATGAGGTTATTGATTTGTTTTCTCGGATGGGCGAAACTTACAAGGTTGAGATTTGTGAATCTATTGATCCGTCTGAGACGTTATCGATTTATACGCAGGGTGATTTTACCGATCTTTGTCGCGGGCCGCATATTCCATCGACAGGGAAAATAAAGGCGTTTAAGTTGCTGAATGTTGCTGGTGCTTATTGGCGTGGTGACTCCAGAAATAAAATGCTGACCCGCGTTTATGGGACTGCTTTTGCTAATCAGAAAGAATTAAAAAAATATCTGAATTTTATAGAAGAAGCCAAACGTCGCGATCATCGTAAACTCGGTAAGAGTCTCGAACTATTCGAAATCAACGAACAGGTTGGTCCTGGCTTGGTGCTGTGGTATCCGAAAGGTGCTACTTTGCTCCAATCGATAGAGGAATACTGGATCAAGGAACATCTGAATAATGGATATCAGCTTGTCCGATCACCGCATATTGGAAGAGCGCAACTTTGGCAAACAAGCGGGCATTTGGGATTTTACCGTGATTCGATGTTTGATTCGATGAAGGTAGAAGGTGACGAGTATTATATCAAGCCGATGAACTGTCCGTTTCACATCATGATTTACAAGTCGAAGACGAGAAGTTATCGCGACTTGCCGATACGGTATGCTGAACTCGGGACGGTTTACAGGTATGAATTGTCCGGCGTTTTACATGGGCTGATGCGCGTTCGGGGATTCACTCAAGATGACGCGCATATTATTTGTACGCCGGAACAATTGGATGGCGAAATTGAAAAATTGGTGCAATTTTCCTTCGATTTTATTCGTTCGTTTGGATTTAGTGAATTCGATGTATATATTTCGACCCGTCCGAAAGAAAAATATGTTGGCTTAGTGGAAAAGTGGGAAGAAGCGACGGAAGCATTAAAGTCGGCATTATCGAAATTGAAAGTTGATTACCACATTGACGAAGGTGGCGGCGCATTCTATGGGCCGAAAATCGATATCAAAATCCGCGACGCTCTGGGTCGCTTTTGGCAATGCACAACGATCCAGTTCGACTTTAACTTGCCTGAACGGTTCGGCATGGAATATATTGCCAATGATGGATCCAAACGTCAACCTTATATGATTCATCGTGCGATTATGGGTTCGCTCGAGCGGTTCGTCGGCGTTTTGATCGAAAACACGATGGGCGATTTTCCGGTATGGATTTCGCCGGTACAGGCGACCGTTATTCCAATCACCAACAATCAGAACGGAAAAGCGGAAGAATTTTATAAATTTCTCAACTCCAAAGGAATTCGCGTCGAAATGAATAATAAAAACGACACGATGGGTGCAAAAATCCGGCAAGCCGAGATTGAAAAAATCCCCTATATGTTTATCATCGGAGAACGGGAGGCGGAAAAGGGAGCCGTTTCAGTCCGCCGAAGAAAATCTGGGGATAAAGGTGTGATGACCTGGGATAAGGCTTACCGTTTGATAGAAGAAGAAATACGAATTAAATAGGAGGGAATGCCCCATAGAAAAAGACTTAAAAATTAACAATCAAATCAGAAGCTTGTCTGTTCGGCTCATTGATTCAGATGGCAAACAGATTGGCATCGTATCTTCGCGGGAAGCCCTGCGAATAGCCGAGGAAAAAAATCTAGACCTCGTAGAAATTTCACCCAATGCTGATCCTCCCGTCTGCAAAATCATCGATTATGGGAAATATAGATACCAACTGCAGATGAAAGAGCGGGAAAGTAAAAAGAAACAACATGTCATTAAAATCAAAGAGGTGAGATTTCGACCGCATATTGGAGAGCATGATCTGATTATGAAGGTCAACGCCGTTAAGAAATTCCTTGGTGAAGGTTGTAAGGTAAAGATTACGCTCATGTTTCGCGGTCGCGAAATGGCCCGAAAGGAAATCGGAGCCGAACTGGTCAACAAAATTGTTGAACAGTTATCCGATATAGCCGTAGTCGGAAAAGCGCCTGCCAGTGAAGGGCGCACCATCATAACGTATTTGACTTCAAAATAGGAGAACTCAATCATGCCGAAAATGAAAACAAGAAGATCAGCAGCAAAACGGTTTAATCTCACCGGAACGGGTAAGGTTAAAAGGAACAAGGCGTATCATTCTCATATCCTGACATCGAAATCACCCAAGAGAAAAAGAAGCTTAGGCCAATCCACAATTGCTGCATCTAGCGATGTTCAACGCATTAAAAAAATGATTATTGCATAAGGAGAATCGATAATGCCACGTGCTAATAGTTCCGTACCTCATCATCGGAAACATAGAAAAATCGTCAAGATGGCGAAAGGCTACCGCGCTTCGCGGAGCACGCTATATGTCAACTCAAAGGATGCCATCGAAAAGGGCTTGCAATACGCTTACCGTGATCGACGCACCAAAAAGAGAAATTTCCGCGCGCTCTGGATCGCCAGAATCAATGCCGGGGCTCATCTTTACGGAGTATCTTACAATAAATTTATCCACGGTTTGAAAGTGAATGGCATCAATCTCGACCGCAAAGTACTCGCCGATATGGCTGTGAACGATCCGTCGGGATTTGCCAAGCTTGTCGAATTAGTAAAGGTATAGACAGATGAACCTCTTGGAACGCGCCGAAGAGGTTCGCTTGCAACTGAAAAACGATCTTGCAAAAGTCGGAAGCGATCTTCCATCGGTTGAGACCTTCAGAATTAAGTTTCTAGGGAAAAAAGGAATCATTCCGGCACTTTTTGGAGAGTTTTCCGCGTTAAATAACGATGCCAAACGGCAATTCGGCAAGACGCTGAACGATCTAAAAAACGAAGCCGAACAAGCGGTCATTTCGCTTCGGGAGCGTTTTAATAAACAAGAGACCGATTCTGAATTTTTTGATTTCACATTGCCGGGAAAGCCGCCATCAATGGGTCATCTTCATCCAGTAACGCAGACTCTCAACCGTATTACGGATATTTTCAGGGAAATCGGTTTCCAAATCGAGTATGGGCCAGAAGTTGAAACGGATTATAATAACTTCCAGGCATTGAATATCCCGGAAAATCACCCAGCGAGAGATATGCAGGACACATTTTACATCGACGATTCCATTGTTTTACGCACACACACTTCGCCAATACAGATTCGGACGATGTTGAAATCAAAACCACCTATTCGTATCCTTGCGCCGGGGCGTGTTTATCGGAATGAAGCAATCAACGCCCGCAGTTATTGTTTGTTTCATCAGATCGAAGGACTGTATGTTGACGAACATGTTACGTTTACCGAACTGAAAGGGACAATCGAATATTTTGCGAAACGGTTTTTTGGAAAAGATGTGATTATCCGGTTTCGTCCGAGTTATTTTCCATTTACCGAACCCAGCGCGGAAGTCGATGTCTCCTGCTACTTGTGCGGTGGAAAAGGTTGCCGTGTTTGTAAATATACCGGTTGGTTGGAGATCATGGGTTGTGGTATGATCGATCCGGCTGTTTTGGACGAGGTCGGCATCGATCCAGAAAAATACACGGGCTACGCTTTCGGAATGGGCGCTGATCGGATCGCTTTGCAAAAATATGGAATCGATGACATTCGGCTCTTTTTTGATGGTGATGTTCGATTCTTAAAACAGTTTTAGACCTATATGATTATCAATACCAAATGGCTGGAAAAATATACCGAAGTCCCGTTTTCCCCGGGTGAACTGGGAGAACGGCTGACATCGTTGGGCTTGGAATCTGCGGTTCGTAAGTCGCCGATTGACGATCTAAAAGGAGTCATTGTTGGAAAAGTTCTTGACGTCCAGCGTCATCCAAATGCAGACCGTTTGAGTGTTTGTAGCGTAAGCGTCGGCGCCGAAGAACTTAGCATTGTTTGCGGCGCGCCGAATGTAGCTAAAGGGCAGAAAGTCCCACTAGCTCTTATAGGAACTACATTGCCGAATGGATTGACACTGAAACCAACCAAAATCCGTGGCGTCGATTCTAACGGAATGATTTGCGCCGAGGATGAGCTTGGAATCTTGGATAATCATGCCGGCATCATGGTCTTAGACCCGGATGCGCCGGTTGGAATGGAATTATCTGAATATCTGGAAAAGAACGGGAAGACATTGGAAGTTGATCTAACATCAAATCGTCCCGATTGCGCTTCTCATATCGGCGTTGCACGCGAACTGGCGTTAATAACCGGGAAAGAATTGCGCATTCCTACCGCGACGATCGAAGAATCTAACGAACCTGTCGAAAACTACATCAACATGGAAATCGAAAATGCGGTCGGTTGCCCACGATATGCCGCTCGTGTCATTCGTGGCGTCAGAATTGCTCCATCGCCAATCTGGTTAACCAAAGCGTTGGAAGGCATTGGTATCCGGTCAATAAACAATGTCGTGGATGCCGCTAATTTTGTGTTGATGGAAACTGGTCATCCGCTACACACTTTTGATTACCGAAACATTCATGGAGAAAAAATTGTCGTCAGAAGCGCAGTAGATGGCGAAATTGTGACGACACTCGATGGTTCTGAAAGAAAACTTACCCGAAATGTGTTACTAATTTGCGACGCAGAACGTCCGGTAGCAGTCGCAGGAATCATGGGACTTGCTAATTCCGAAATAACGCTGGCAACGACGGATGTTTTGATCGAAAGCGCCTATTTCGATCCGGGGACAATCCGAAAAGGATCAAAATATCTCGGACTTCAGACGGACGCTTCGTATCGATTTGAACGCGGCGCTGATCCGGAAGGCGTAATTTTTGCGCTCAACCGGCTGACAAGCCTAATCGTGGAAGTCGCTGGCGGAAAAGTATGTCGCGGTATTATTGATCGATATTCTTCTCCGATTATCAGAAGTGAAATTACTGTGCGGTTTGAACGTATTTTTTACTTGCTGGGCATTCGCATTGATCCGGTTTGGATTCATCGGCTTTTTCAAAAACTTGGTGCTCAAATCATCAGTGTTGATTCGGAAAAGATTGTGTTAATTTCGCCTTCATTCCGACCGGATTTGACGCGTGAGGTTGATTACATTGAAGAAGTTGTCAGAGTTTATGGAATATCAAATGTTCCTTCCGCGCGTCGGTTACAGATACAACCGATCGTCGACGTACAAACACAGTATGATCTCGTTGAAAAACTTCGCGCGACCGTCTGTTCGTACGGTTATGATGAACTCTTTAACAATTCGCTCGTATGCGAAAGGTGGACGACATTCGGCATAAATCCTGCTCAACCTGTCAAGTTGAAAAATCCACTCAGTCAGGAAATGGCATATCTGCGCAACTCTCTCATACCTGGAATGATCGCCGCGGCGAAGCGGAACTTTAACCGTAAAAACGTAAATTTGAAATTGTTTGAGATTGGTTATGTTCAGGGATTCGATCCGAAATCGGAAACTTCGGCAAAGGAAACGCAAAGATTAGCAGTGTTGATTTCCGGTGAACTCGAGGAAAAACACTGGATACATTCGTCGGTGAAGAGCGATATTTTTATTCTGAAGGGTGTTATTGAAGACCTGGTCGCTCGTTTTGGACTCCCCATAACGATGTTTGTCCCGCGGGAAAACGAATATTTTCGTCATCTCATGGGTGTCGTTACTGATAAAAGAGAATTTGGATATGTGGGTGAAGTCGATCCAGGTTATTTGAAAAATGATTGGGATATCGAGATTCCCATTTTCGTTTTGGAGTTGGATATATCCGATTTGACCCAAATGGCGCATCTGGCGGTTAAATATCATGAACTGCCAATATATCCTTCCATAGAAAGAGACGTTTCGATCTGGGTACCGGAGAAACTTTCCGTCGGTGAAACCATGGAAACAATCCGCAAACATGGTGGAGAGTATCTGCAAGAGGTTCGTTTCTACGACCTCTATTCAGGAAAAAGTATTGACAAATTGAAAAAAAGTTTTACATTTAATTTAGTTTTTCAGGCTAATGACCGAACATTGAAAGACGAGGAAGTTGACAAAATAATGGTGGCGATTCACAACGCGCTGACGAAAGAACTGAACGCAAAACTTCGCTAAACGGGAACGAAAATGGACTTGAGCTCGCTGAATACACTCGAAGAAAAGATCAAAAGTTTACTCTTCGTTATCACAGAACTTCGTTCCGAAAATCTGAAAATGAAAACCGATCTGAAAGAAGGATCGTCCATTGAAGTGATGCTCGACCAGAAAAAGCGCCATGAGTTACGAAACAAAGTCGAAGGATTGTTGGAACTCCTAAAGGACTTTTAACCGCTTGCAATTGTGAAAGGTATTTGACAACGAATAAATCATAAAAGATGGAAGAGATTATAGAAAATTTAGTTCGCGTAACAATCTATGGGCAAGAATATACGATCAAGGCAAAAGCCGAACCAGCGTATATCACCAGCGTCGCAAATTACGTTAACGAAAAAATGGAAGACGTGGAAAAAGCCGTTCCAACCGTTCAATCAAGCATACGCGTGGCGATTTTAGCCGCTATGAACATTACTGATGAATTGTTCAGCGCCAATAAAGATAAAGAAGAAATTCTTAAAACTATCGATGACAAATCGATGTTTTTAATTGATATTATCGACGAGAAACTAAAGAAATAAATCGATCCATCTTTTAACTGATCAACACGTTCGTTTCGCCGTTATGTAAATCGCGAATCGGATCGTTGATTTTAACGTCGATGTGAATCGATTGAGAAGATGCATAATGTCCTGGTTTTATATAATTACGGCTATTCTGGGAATGTGCGGCGGTGCGGTACTTGCGCTTTACCTGTACATACAAAAATTGAAGAAAACCCATTCTTCGATTTCCGAACTTTTGGTTACCGCCACAAAAACAGCGGAAGACCTGAAGCGAGAAGCTCGCCTCGAAGCGAAAGATGAAGCGATTCGGATTAAACAACGCGCCGAAGACGAATCGCGTAACAAGTTTCGGGAAATACGGGAGACCGAAAAAAAACTCGTCAAGCGCGAATTTTATCTCGACAAGAAAATGGAACTCGCGGATCGAAAAATCGAGGAATTGGAGAAAAAAGATGAGGAAATTCGAAAAATCAAAGAGAACGTTTCCCGGATAGAGTCTGAAGCTCAGGGAATCGTAGTCCAGCAGACCGAGCGTTTGGAAAAAATCGCCAGCATGACCCAAAAGGAAGCCGAAGACATCTTGATGAACAACCTTTTAGAAAAAGCCAAGGCTGGAATTTCCCGAAAAGCAAAAGAAATCCGCGATACAGCCATCATGGAGGCAAATCGCGAAGCCAGTAAAATTATCGTCTCAGCCATTCAGCGTTCGGCGGCGGATCATACCGCTGAATCGACTGTTTCGGTGGTCAACCTTCCGAATGAAAACATGAAAGGCAGAATCATCGGTCGCGAAGGTCGAAATATCCGGCATTTCGAGTTACTGACCGGCGTTGAAATCATTGTGGATGATACGCCGGAAGCGGTTGTGCTTTCCGGATTCGATCCGATTCGGCGTGAAATTGCCCGCGTTGCCCTCGAAAAACTCATTGTCGATGGAAGAATTCATCCAACCCGGATTGAGGAAATGATCGAAAAATCAACTAAGGAGGTGGAAGAAACTATTATTAAAGCCGCCGAAGAAGCGATTGATGAAGTCAAACTTTCGCAGTTCCAGCCTGAAATGCTGAAGATGATTGGCAAACTTAAATACAGGACGTCCTACGGTCAAAATGTGCTTAAACATTCAATTGAAGTCGCTTGGCTTTCCGGTTTGATGGCGGCGGAACTCGGACTGAACGGCGAGATTGCCAAACGTGCCGGTCTTCTGCATGATATCGGAAAAGCAATGGATCGAAATGTAACGGGAACACATGCGATTATCGGAATGGAATTTGCCAAAAAATATCGTGAACATCCGATCGTCGTTAATGCCATTGGATCGCACCATGATGAAATCGAAGCGACACATCCGATTTCAGTGATCGTTCAGGCGGCAGACCAAATCAGCGGCTCTAGACGCGGAGCACGCGGCGATACGCTTGAGAGTTATATTCAACGTCTCGCCAAATTAGAAGAAATCGCAAACTCTTTTGCTGGCGTGTCGAAAACCTATGCCATTCAAGCCGGTCGTGAAATCCGCGTGATTGTCGAAAACGAGGTCGTAAGCGACATTGAATCCGACACTCTTTCTGAAGACATCGCCGCAAAGATTCAGGCTGAATTAAATTACCCCGGACAGGTGAAAGTTGTCGTCGTTCGAGAACATCGAAGTGTGAGTTACGCCAAATGAGTCCGGCAAAAATCATCGATGGGAAAATCATATCGGCGATCGTTAAGGAATCACTCCGTCCGCGAATTTTGACGCTAAAGGAACGCGGAATCATTCCCGGTTTAGCCGTCATTCTCGTCGGCGATAATCCGGCTTCGCAGGTTTATGTCGGAATGAAGGAAAAAGCGTTCCGCGAGATGGAGATGTTTTCACAGACATATCATCTGCCCGCGAACACGAGTCAACAATCTTTGAAAACACTGATTGAGCAGTTGAATGGTGACAATCGATTTCATGGAATTCTTGTTCAAATCCCGTTACCGGCGCCACTTGATGCGAATGAGGCGATTCTTCAAATATCTCCAGATAAAGACGCCGATGGTTTGCATCCGACAAATATTGGGAGAATGGTTTTAGGAATGACAGCGCCGCTTCCCTGTACACCGCACGGAATTCTGATGATGTTGAAATATTCGGGAATCGATCCATCTGGCAAACATGTCGTCGTGATTGGTAGAAGTAACATTGTCGGGAAACCGATTGCCAATTTATTATTACAGAAACGCGAATTGGGGAATGCAACGGTTACTCTTTGCCATACACAAACACATGACATTCAGGCGATTTGCCGTCAGGCGGATATTTTAATCGCCGCGATCGGAAAGGCTGAATTTGTCGATAAATCCTTCGTCAAACCGGGTTGTGTCGTCATCGACGTCGGCGTAAACCGAGTCAAGGATGAGACAACCGCGAAAGGTTATCGTTTGGTCGGAGATGTAAAATATTCGGAAGTCAGCGAAATCGCCGAAGCCATCACGCCGGTTCCGGGCGGAGTTGGCGTGATGACAATCTCCATGTTGCTTTCAAACACCGTTTATTTGGCTGAACAATCGCTCTTCCGTAGATAAAAAGAGGTGAGTGTGGATAAACAGGAAATATTGAGGCGGTGCGAAATCACTAACGGTATGGCGGATCGCGAAGTCGAAGCTTTCTCCGATATTTTTCAAATCGTTCACTTCCAGCGCGGAGATATCATTTTTCGCGAAGGCGAAACCAGCAATGATCTGTATGTAATTGACAAAGGAATTATTGATGTTGTGATCTATTCCAAAGTACATCTTGGCGAATCTGAAAGGATCGCCAAATTGAAGGATGGCGATATTTTCGGCGAGTTTTCCATGCTGGACGGCGCTGAACGTTCTGCAACACTCATTGCCGAAGAAGATACCGACCTGATGGTTGCCGCATATATCGATTTTCATCGGTTTTTAGAGAATCGAGAGCATGTTGGATTTCTCGTTATGCGGAATCTCGCCCGAACGCTGACCGTGCGATTAAGAAAAATGAATCACGAAGTCCAGAGCGCTCTATTATAATTTCCGGTTTTAGATATGAATCAAAAAACGAAAACTACCAATGAACAGATGATTGAATTGATACGAACGCGACGTGCAATCCGGCAATTCGATCAGACTGAGATTTCACTCGACGATCTCCTGAAATGTGCAGAATGCGCCGGACTGGCGCCTTCCGGGGAAAACCTTCAACCATTGAAATTTTTGCTTGTTCGGGATCGGAAACTGGTTGAAGCAATTTTTCCTTTGCTTCAGTGGGCTGGATACATCCAACCAACAGGAAATCCAAAACCCGGAAAGATGCCGACGGCTTATTTCGTGATCGCAGTTGATCAAAATGTGACCGATTCCTCAGCGGAAAAGGATGTCGGGGCTGCCATTGAAAATTTTATTCTCTCTGCATGGAGTCTTGGTATCGGTACTTGCTGGATCGTTTCCATCGATCGCGAAAAGTTGAGGCAGTTGCTTCAGATTCCAGAACGATTGGTCATTGATTCCATCGTTGCATGCGGATATCCGGACGAAACGCCTGTTGTTGAAGTAATGTCTGATGATGTCCGATATTGGAAAGATGAATCAGGTGTTCTCCATGTACCGAAACGTTCATTAAACGATATCCTGCGAATTGATCGCTGGTTAGATTAATTTTAGGAGTTCAAATGCATCCAATTCTTCTTAAACTGGGTCCGGTGACGCTCTATTCTTACGGATTCATGATGGCATTGGCGTTCTTAATGTGCTATTATCTGTTGCACCGAGAATATCGGAAACGCGGCGAAAAGCCGGATTTTGCCAGTAACATTGTTTTTTGGGCGGCAATTGGCGGAATTGTTGGTGCGAAACTATTTTACATCTTAGAATTTCCATCAAACTTTTTCATTAATCCCTTGGGAATGATCTTCACCGGTTCAGGATTGGTCTTTCACGGTGGAGTGATCGGTGGCGCTGTTGCTGTTATCATTTATTTAAACAGATCCCAAAAGCCGATTCTTGCGAATGGCGATATTATCATTCCGATAATGTTCATTGGTCAGGCTATTGGAAGAATTGGATGTTTTTTAGCCGGTTGCTGTTATGGAAAAATTAGCAGTTTACCGTGGGCAGTTCAGTTTCCGCCCGGTTCGATCGCCGCTAAAGAGCACTTCCATCTAAATCTCATCGCCAGTTCTGCGCCCTCACTTCCGGTTCACCCTACGCAATTGTACGAGGCCGTGTTAAATCTGCTTCTTTTCTTGATTTTAGTCAAAATCATTCGCCCGCGCACTCAAAAATACGGAACAACATTCGGACTCTATTTAATTTTTGCTGGTATCGAGCGGTTTTTAATCGAGTTTATCCGGATCAATCCAAGATATGCGTTCGGATTGAGTTCTGCCCAATATACATCTGTTGGCATTGTGCTGATGGGTGTTATTCTACTGGTTTTTTTTACAAAAGAAAAAACGAAGCAGAAATCGAAAATGAGTAAATCATGAGCATGACGCCATTTGTGCCTACTCGAAGGTATTTTACCGGTTCTTTTCCTTGCGGAATTTGTGGATCTTTAATACTTTTCTGTCGGTTTTTCGACGAAAACTTTGAGGAAAAATGAATAAACCATCAGTCTTAGAAACATCTTTCCGTTGCTATCAGTTTTTAAAAGTGGACGATTTATCAAAATCAACTCAGCAAAATGCGTAATCTGATTTTACTGGTTGTTTATTTCATTGTAGCAATAACGGTCTGGTTAAATTACCGAAACGGTGGTTTTCGTTGGAATGTTGAAAATATTCGTTTGGATAAATTTCGATTTCCTCGTCATTTTTTATGGGGAGCCTCAACTTCCGCTTATCAGGTCGAAGGTGGAACCGTTCAAACAGACTGGAATCTTTGGGAAAATTCGTTCGACATGGATGGTATTCCCCGAGTTAAAAATGGACAAACCATAGGCATTGCAGTCGATCATTTGAATCGTTTTCGGGACGACATTCGTCTGTTAAAAAGTCAAGGCGGCAACGTCTATCATTTTTCTGTCGAGTGGAGCCGGATAGAACCTGCGTCTGGGCAGTGGAATCGCGAAGCGCTCGATCATTATCTGAAGATGTGTGAGTTTTTGCGCCAAGAGTCCATTACGCCGATCGTCTCGCTCCATCATTTTTCATCGCCAATCTGGTTTTACGAACGTGGGGGTTTTGAAAATCCGGATTCCGTTAAACGATTTACCGATTATGCCTATCATGTTGGAGAATCGTTGGGAAAGTATGTCGATTTTTGGGCGACTATCGATGAACCATCTGCCTATGCGATGAACGGATGGCTGAAAGGAATTTATCCGCCGGGGCAAACCGATCCATCGCTTTGTGGGCGTGTACTGTCGAATGTTCTGAAAGCGCATTCCGAAGCTTATTATGCAATTCACGATATTGACCGATCGGACGCTGATGGAGACGGAATTCCGTGTCAGGTTGGACTTATACAGAACGTACCGATTTTCGATCCGGCACGCAGATGGTTAATTACCGATTGGCTTGCCGCTTGGAATAAAGACCAACAGGCAAATCAGTCTGTCATCAACGTGTTGTTGACAGGGAAATTTACTTTTAGAACTGCAAAGGGTTTTTCATTTCGGGAAGATTATCCTCGTCTTGAAAATTCTGTCGATTGGATTGGCGTGAATTATACTTGCGAAGAAGAGTGCAAATTTCAATGGAATCACGGACTCGAAATAAAATCTGGTGCCAGTTTGATGTTGCCGATTGCCGACAACGGATGGACAATTTATCCGGCTGGGTTGTATCGCGCAATTCGCACCGTTAGCCGTCTGGGTGTTCCGATTTATATCACGGGGAATGTCGTTGATTCCAGCGATCCAGTTACACGGCGTCGCTATCTTTTAGAACACATCGATGCTGTTAATGAGGCAATATCTGATCAATATGATGTTCGCGGTTATCTTTATGGCTCGTTACTGGATGGCTTTGAATGGACAGAAGGTTATGAAAGGAAATTTGGATTGTTTCATGTAAATCGTGATACACAGGAACGGAAATTGAAAGAAGGCAATGAAATTTTTAGCGAGATTATTGCCGCTTGCGAAAAATAATCTTTGATGGTTTATTTGATTTTGATAAGGAGTCATCATGTATTTGAAAACATATTTGATAACATTCATCATGATTAGCGCCGCTGTTTCTGCGCCGATACCTAAGAGAGCCTTGACAATCGACGATCTGCTGGCTTGCCAAAGAGTTTTAGCTCCGCAGTTTTCTCCCGATGGGAAACGGATCGCCTTTGCGTTAACTTCGATGAGTGTCACCGAAAATAAAAGTCACACAGAACTTTGGAGTGTCGGCACCGATGGAAACGGACTGAAGCAGATGACTTCTCACACGGCATCCAGCACATCGCCCTTATGGTCTCCAGATGGGAAAAAACTGGCTTTTCTGTCCGCACGTTCTGGAGTGATGCAAATCTGGATTCTTCCGTCGGATGGTGGTAAACCGGAGCAACTGACAACCCATTTTACGGGAGTGAACGACTTTGTATGGTCAAATGATGGTCAATATATCGCATTTTCATCAAGAGTCTATCCGGATAGCTCGGATCAGAAAACCGCAGAGGAACGTGATAAAGCCACAGAACAAAGTCTTGTCAAAGCGCGTGTTTATGACGATCTGATGTTCAGACATTGGGATGAGTGGTGGGATCATAAACGTAGCCATCTATTCGTTCTGGATGTTCAGACGCGCGAATTTACCGACGTGACACCCGGAAATTTTGATGCGCCGCCGATTGCGCTTGGCGAAGGTTATACTTTTTCGCCGGATTCAAAAGAATTGGTTTTTACAAGTAATCACGAACCGGTAGTTGCCATCAGCACAAACAATGACATTTGGTCGGTACCAGTTTCCGGCGGAACGACAACGTTAATAACCTCGCCGGTCAAAGATCGTGATTTCAAGGGAAACGATCAGCAACCGAAATTTTCAGCAGATGGAAAATATTTAGCATTTTTATCCATGAAGCGCGCAGGATATGAAGCCGATAAAAAGGATTTGTTTCTGAAAAATCTGAGAACTGGTGAACTTAAAAATATTACTGAAAAAATAGATATTTCGGTTTCGACTTACCAGTGGTTGCCAGTATCCGAGAATCTAATTCTCGAAGCCGAACAAGAAGGACGAGACGGATTATTTTTGCTGGATATTCGTTCGCTGAAACTCAAACCAATTGTCTCGGATGGAGCAAATTCATCCGTTACAGTTAGCCCGGACGGAAAATCAATCGCCTATCTGCATCAGATAACAACGATGCCCAACGAGATTTGTATTACGACGCTTTCCGATGGGAAAAGCAAACAGTTAACGAATTTCAATTCAGAACTGTTAGCCGATGTTGATATGAATCCGATCGAAGATTTTCGGTTTATCAGTAAGGATAAGACGCAAATTCATGGATTCCTGATCAAGCCGCCGCACTTCGATAAGACGAAAAAATATCCAATGGTAATGATGGTTCACGGTGGCCCACAAGGTCAGTGGAATGACAGTTGGCATTATCGTTGGAATCTCCAATTATGGGCGGCGCAAGGCATTGTAATCGTTGCTATCAATCCGCGTGGAAGCACCGGATACGGTCAGAAGTTTACCGAAGCGATTTCGCTGGATTGGGGTGGAAAACCGTTTGAGGATTTGGTCGCTGGCGAAAAGTACGTGATCGAGAATTTTGCTTTTATCGATAAAGAAAGATTGGCGGCGGCTGGCGCATCTTATGGCGGGTATATGATGAACTGGATGGAAGGACACATGGATGATTTTAAATATCCATTCAAAACTCTTGTCAATCATGACGGTTCGTTCAATTTGTACGCGATGTATTTGACGACGGAAGAATTATGGTTTCCTGAATGGGAATACGGCGGTGTGTTCTGGAACTCTCCGGAACAGTATGAAAAATATTCGTGTGATAATTACATCAAGAATTTTAAAACCCCGATGTTGGTGATTCATGGCGAGAAAGACTACCGGCTTGACTTCAGTCAAGGGCTAATGGTTTTTACATCTTTACGAAGAATGGGGGTGCCGGCAAAGTTGGTATTGTTTCCCGATGAGGGACACTGGGTTCTCAAACCACATAATAGCCGTTTTTGGCATCAGACCGTTTTTGAATGGCTGAAATCCTATCTTCAATGATGGAGCAAAATATTGACCAGCAACCCGAAGTAATGGAAGTGCTTTTAATCCAAACCAGTTTTGTCTATTTTATATAAGTTTTACAAATATATTATTTCAGTTTAATGGAGTTTAAGTCATGCAGAAAATTCTCAACCGAAGCGAAATCCTGACAGAGAAAATCAACCCGAAAAGCGAAATGATCGATACCTTTAGCACCGAACAGATCATCCGATTGATCAATGAAGAGGATGGGACGGTTTATTTAGCGGTTCAAAAAGCGATTCCACAGATTGTTCAAGCGACTGAGATCGTGAGCAAAGCTTTCAAAACCGGTGGGAGACTTCGGTATATCGGAGCCGGGACGAGCGGACGGTTGGGAGTTTTAGACGCGAGCGAATGTCCGCCGTCTTTTTCCGTTCCGATTGATTTGGTACAGGGAATGATCGCCGGAGGTTGGATTGCATTGCGTCAAGCCGTTGAAGGTGCTGAAGATTTTACCGAAAACGGCGTCGAAGATTGTAAGGCAAACGGTCTTCAACCAACAGATGTCCTCATGGGAATTGCTACCGGAGGAACGACACCGTACGTGCACGGCGCTATCCAATATGCTCGGTCAATCGGCTGTAAGACGATCTTTTTTACCTGCACACCCAAAGAAGGACTTGGCGTCGTCGCTGATGTCATTATCGAAGTGCTGGTCGGACCGGAATTAATAACAGGATCAACGCGCTTGAAAGCTGGCACTGCTACGAAAATGGTGCTCAACATGATCACGACGACGGCGATGATTAAAACAGGTAAGGTCTATGGCAATTATATGATCGATCATCAGGCAATTAACTCGAAATTGGTTGATCGCGGCACACGGATCATTTCTGAATTGACTGGGTTAAGCTATCAGGATGCTTATGATGCGCTGATGAAGGCAGATAAACATGTTAAAGAAGCTGTTGTAATGGTCAAGAAAGGCATTTCTCTTGAGGAAGCACGGCGACTCATCAGAGAACATGACGGCTTTGTCCGATTTGCCTTTGAATAATAGAGGATAATTTTTTCGTGGTATTTCTGAGAAACCGGATGAATGATAAAATCTATGATTTCGCTCGCTGAAAAAGATCATCTAAATGTGCTCGGTCTTATGTCCGGAACATCACTGGATGGTTTGGATTTATGCTTCGCTGAAATTCGGCGCGTTCCGGACGGAATTGACGCCAGAATTAACGCCTTCTCAACGATTCCTTACTCTCCGGAATTTCGCGCCGCGCTGGTTTCTCTTTCGAACGGCGATACGGAAACAATCTGCCACATGAACTTTGAAATCGGAAGAGTCTGGACTCGGATGATTCGTCAGTTCTTCACGCAGATTGGGAAATCGGAAAAGGAAATCGACCTGATTGGTTCTCACGGACAAACGATTTGGCACATTCACAGCGATTCCACGCTTCAAATTGGCGAAGCGTCGCTTTTTGCAGAAGAATTTGGAATTCCGGTCGTCGCGGATTTTCGAGTTCGGGATATCGCCGCTGGCGGTTCTGGCGCTCCGCTGGTTCCAATTGTCGATTACTTTCTTTTCAAAAAGTACAAAAAGACCCTTTTAATTCTAAATCTTGGCGGGATCGCCAACTTTACGATTGTCCCTTCTAAAGCAGAATCGGTGGAAGACATTTATGCCTTGGACACGGGACCTGGAAACTCGTTGATTGATCTTGCAACCGGTATTTACACCAATGGTAAAGTGAATTATGATCGAGATGGTAAAATTGCGGAATCGGGTAGGGAAATTCCGGAAATACTTGCGGAACTCATGCAACATCCGTACTTGATATCGCCTTTACCGAAGTCTACTGGTCGCGAAGTTTTTGGTATCAATTATTTGAGGCAAATCATCAATCGTTTTCGCATCAAGCAGAAGGATATGCCCGACTTAATTGCAACATTAACTAAATTTTCGGCAAAAGCGATTCACTGGAATTACATGCAGTTCTTTCCCAATCGACTGCTCGATGAAATTATTATCAGCGGAGGTGGCGCAAAAAATCCGGTACTGGTAAATCATTTGAGAAGGATGTTTACAAATGTTCCTATCAGAAACGTGACCGAATACGGAATTGACGGCGATGCGAAAGAAGCGTTTGCATTTGCGATGTTAGCTGCCTTGAGAATCTGGGAAATTCCGGGGAATGTTCCCAATACGACCGGCGCCCGTCGCCAAGTCGTCTTAGGGAAAATCATTAATTGAAAGAAGAGGAGAAGAAATGAATCCGTACGTTTTTCGCGAATATGATATCCGGGGAGTCGTCGAACAGGATTTTCCCGATGCGGATGTCGAACTTTTGGGAAAAGGAATTGGCACTTTTATCCGGGAAAAAGGGGGGGACTTATTGACAATTAGCGGTGATGTGCGTTTATCAACACCGAATTTAAAAAAGGTACTGGCAAAGGGGTTGCTTTCAACAGGCATAAATCTGATCGATATTGGGATCATTCCAACGCCTACCAATTATTTCAGCATGTATTTTCTACCTGTTGACGGTGCTATCCAAATTACCGGTAGTCACAATCCGGCAGATATGAACGGATTTAAGATCACC
>PEYN01000003.1 GCA_002774355.1 Candidatus Marinimicrobia bacterium CG08_land_8_20_14_0_20_45_22
GCCAACACCGGTTGGATCGTGTATAGCACAACTTATCCGACCCATCAAATGGGACGGGTACAAAAGACCACCGACGGCGGCGCGAACTGGACGACCGCCCGGGAGGCCGATATTTCCGAACATGCCTGGAACGATATGGAATTCATTGATGCCAGTGTCGGTTATGCCTGCGGTGAAAACGGCATTATTTACAAGACGACTGACGGCGGCGTTAACTGGACCTTAGTCAGCGATACCAATGCCTGCAAGGTCGAACTTTACAATCTGGATGTCGTCAGCGCAACCGTAGTCTATGCCGCCGGAAAAAATAGTACAATCCTGAAAACGACCGATGGTTCGTCATTCACTAAACTCAGTTACAATTTTGATGGTGATATGGCGAACGCCGACACAACCCGGGACGATCTTGATGGCGGTCTCGCATTTATTAACGAAAATCGCGGTGTTGTCGCCGTCGATTTCACCAAGGAAGCCACGATATGGTGGACTGAAGACGGCGGCACGACCTGGCATCCGGTAAAAGTCGCTTCGGCTTTTCCGACCGGCGTATCTTCCCACCGGGTTTACGATGTCGCAGTAGGCGGTGATTCAACCGTAGCTCTGGCCGCCTATCATCATGCCTGCCTGATTTCGACAAACGGTGGGCGGACCTTTACGACAAAAAGTCCCTTCTCTCTTGGTTATGTTTATTCCAAATATGCGGAAGTCATTGATAATAATACGATTATTTGCGGTGGCGGCTCAGATAATCTCATCATGAAAACGACCGACGCTGGCGCTAATTGGGACACTCTAAATGTTGGTACAGGCCAAACTTTAGCCTCGGCAGATTTTATCGATGCCAGTACGGGCTATTTGTTCTGCGATGATCAACAATGGTTCAAGACAGTCAACGGCGGAGTAAACTGGACTCCTTTGAATACTTGGCCAGGGGTTGGATTTTGGGGATTGGCCTTTCCGACAACAGACAAAATTGTCTTGACCGCTTCAAGCGGTGGTGAAATGACCGTGAGCAACGATGGCGGTAAGACATGGTCTTATCCAGATAATTTGAAAACAAAAATTGATACCGGTATTTTTGAGTGTGAATTCATTGATGCGAATAATGGTCTAATGGGAGGTACCGGTGGAAATTTATTGAAGACTACTGACAGTGGCGCGAATCTGGTTCCAATTGTCAATCCGATGTATGATGCCGGTAAAGCGATCAATGCCATTCATTATCTGAATGCCGACACGGTTTTCGCCGGTGGCGGTAGTGGTAATCTGATGCATAGTTTTAACGGCGGCGCTACCTGGACCAAAACAACAGCCGGCACCAAGACCGTTTATGACATTCTGCCTCTTGCCGGAAACCAGATCGTCACGACCTGCGCCAGCGGCGAATATTATACTTCGACCGATGGTATGACCTTTACCAAACTCGGCGCAACTACTGAAGCTCAAAGCCTGCGCGCAATCAAATTCCGCAACGGCATTGGCATTATCCCGGGGGCCAAAGGCTATATCTACCGCTCAACCACCTGGAATGTCTTACCGACCTTAGTTTATACCGCCAGCAATGGCGCAGAACTCTACGATGTGGAGTTCGTCGATGATACCACTGTCTTCGTCGTGGGACAGTACGGCACAATTCTGAAATCGGTAGATGCCGGCCTGAACTGGACGGTTGAAACTAGTCCGACGGAAGAGGTCTTACAGAAAGTCCGCTACAGCGATGGCACTCTGTGGGCAGTCGGTCAGAATGGAACCATTCTGAAAAACGATATTGTCAGTAAGGTTCTGGCTGGAGACTATTACATCCCGCAGGGTTCTCATGAACAGGGTTTCGCCACGCTCGGCGAGGCTGTTACCACTCTGAATACTTACGGCGCATCCGCTCCGGTCAATTTCCTGCTGGATGCTGACACATTACGGGAAGCAAGTTTTACTTTTAATGCACCTTTGTCGGCGGAAAACAATGTGGTTGTCAAACCCGCTCCCGGTCGCAATGTTTGCTTAATTGTTGCTCCAGGAGTATCAAGAGGTAACGGACCTCAGATGATTGGTTTTGACAAAGGGTTTGTAACCTTTGATGGTAGCAATAACGGTACATCAAGTCGAAACCTAATCGTTACAAATGAAGTATATGCAGATGTACCTTTTGGCTTGAATACCGCAAATGCAGATACTGTAGTTCTTAAGAATTTAATTATTAAAAATCTTGATAATGGAATTAAGAACTTCAAGTATGGTGCTGTAACAAATGATGTTGCCGGTATTGCAGGTTTCACCGTAGAAAATTGCCAAATCGGTTCGGCAGAATTTCCTGTTTGGCGCGATGGTGTTGCCGTCTGGGGATCGAGTTCAGGTCCGACTCAGGGTATCGTTATTAATAATGATATTTATGCCGGTAGCCGCGGGATTGGAACGTATGTGGTTAATGATTGTGTGTTCAGCGGTAACACCATTAATATGATGCCGGTTACCAGCGCAACAACTTATGCTTATATACATGGCATTTACTTAACAGGCGCTTCTGGTCCGACGGAAATTCATAACAATACCATCAATTGTCTGGAAGCAGCAACAGTTACAGGTACATACATTATTGGTATTGCATTTGCCGGTAACTCTGAAGGTGCAGGAGAAATAATTAGTATTGTCAACAATATGATTAATGTTGGCGCAGTAAGTGAAACTCATAATACTTATGGTATCGGTTTCCGTTCGGCGAATCCGATGGGTAATATTCAAGCATACCATAACACTATTTTGATCAATAACAATGCTTCCACGCTAACAAGTCATGCAGTTGGAAGTCACACAAATGGAACAGGATCTGTTGAAATTGATCTGCAGAACAATATTATCATTAACAATCATGCCGGTAATATTGCATCTTCGGCCATCGGACTGATTCCCGCAACCTCTGTTCTGAATTCGGATCACAATTTACTGGTTTCCAACCAGAATTTTGTGAATTATAAGGGTACTATCTATGCTGATCTGGTGGCATGGCAAGCTACGGGACAGGATGAAAATTCTGTTTCGAAGGCTGTTGAGTTCGTCAGCGCCACAGATTTGCACCTCACCGGAGCCTCGATCGGCGATAATGACCTGGCCGGTATGCCGCTGTCCACAATAATCGTGGCTGACATTGATGGCGAGACCCGCAGCCCAACCGCGCCATATATGGGCGCCGACGAGGGCTCGGTACCATTGATTCATGTCGGCATAGCTACCAATAACGCCGATTTGCCGACCAAATTCAGTCTTAATCAGAACTATCCGAACCCGTTCAACCCGACCACGACTATCGAGTTCGCCCTGCCTAAAAGCAGTCGCGTTACTTTAGCCGTATACAACATGCGCGGTCAGCAGGTTGCGGTTCTGCAGAACGGTTTCATGGAAGCCGGATATTACCACTTCAATTTTGAAGCCGGCAATCTGCCGAGCGGAATGTATATCTACCGCATTCAGGCCGGAGAATTCCACAGTGTCAAGAAAATGACAATCATGAAATAGTCCAATCGGCGAATTTGTTACAAGGGGCTGTTTTCGGACAGCCCCTTTTGTTTCAAAAAATCAGCCTGAAAACCGTCCGTTTTTTTTTTACGATTATTGATTCAGTGACATTAAATTTCATCCAGCGTATATCTTGTCAACATAAACCGAAAGTAAAAGGAGTGAGTAAAAATGAGTAAGGATATTTTTCACAATAAAACGAAACTGGTTTTTCAGGCGGCAATCTTGGCGCTGATAATCGGACTGTTAATTATCGGTGTGATTAAAGACTCCAAGGCAGATTTCGAGGCGTATTGTCCTTTTGGGGGATTGATTTCACTTGGCAGTAAGTTCAATCTTGGCTCAATGTCCTGTAGTATGAGCGAAGTTCAAGTCTTCATGGGACTTGCGCTTTTGGCAATGGTCATCCTGATTGGGAAACTGTTTTGTGGATATATTTGTCCGATCGGTACCATTATTGAATGGCTTAATAGAATCTTCGCAAAGTTTAAAATATCCGTCGTGTTGACTGGCTGGATCGACCGAGTGTTGCGCCTTGGCAAATATATTTTACTCTTTTTCACCGCTTATTTTACCTCCACGACCAGCGAATTGTGGTGCAAAAAATTCGACCCGTATTATGTGGCTGTCTCTGGGTTCGACAACGATACGGTGCTTTTCGTCGGTATTCTGGCTATTTTTACCGTCGTGGTTGTATCCGTTTTTATTCGTTTTTTTTGGTGCAAATATGTCTGTCCGCTGGGCGCATTGAGTAATATATTCGCCAATTTTTACATCACTGTTCCGATCTTCATCGTTTATTTTCTCCTGAGAATTTTCGGAGTTAATCTCAGTATTTTGTGGTTGATTTTAGCACTTTGCGTATCCGGAGCCGCGACAGAAATCTTCCGATTCCGTTTCTTCTCGATAACACCGTATCAAATTCGCATCGATAAAAATCACTGCACAAGTTGTGGCGTATGCAGTGCACATTGTCCGCAGGGAATTAATGTCTTTTCATACGAAAAAGTAACGCATCCCGACTGTACTCTTTGCTTAGATTGTGTGAAAAGTTGTAAGGTCAAGGACAGCATATCGATCGGTAAATCCCAACACACGTGGATTCCACCGGTTGCTATTGTCGTTTTCTTTTTCGTGGGATTGTTTTCTTCGAAGAATTATGAATTTAAGACACTGTCCGAACGGTGGGGTAGTTACGATTCGCTGAAAACCGTAAGTAAAATGGAATTTGAAAATCTGAAGTCGATTAAATGCTGGGGCAGTTCCAAATCGCTTCAGAACAAATTGGAAACAAAAAAAGGCATTGTCGGATTAGATGCGTGGGCTAGAACGCATCGCATCGCTGTCTATTATGATAACACGATTTTGGACTCAATGGGTGTCAAAGCCGCAATCTTCGCGCCGGCCAAAAATCGAACGTCCAACTTCAAGGATTATAAACCGCAGAAAATCGCTGTCCTGCACGTCGGGATTTATGGCGTGATGGACGTTTACGATAATATTAATTTGCTTCGGTTGTTGATGGATAAAAAAGGCGTCTGCGGATTCGAAACGAGTTTCGGTGAACCGGTTCTTGTTAATATTTTTTATGACGAAGAAAAAGTCCAGCCGAAGGAGATCATCGATCAAATTCATAAGAAAAGCTACATTCGGAAAATTAAGGGGAAAGAAGAAGTCATTTCCGTCAATTTCAAGTGCGAAAATGACGGTGATGTGACCGAACACGTTACCTACACCGAGATGCGAAAGCGCCTGTTCAACGGCTACGATCAGAAGTTTAATGGCTACGAAAATTATCCGGAAAAGAATCTTCGCATTTACGAAATCGGTCTGATGAATGCCGATAACATCGCCGTAAAAAGAAATCTGAAATATCTGACAAGCCACGTTTCCGGTGATACGGGCATTGTGCGGCTGAAGACTAACTTCGTTGAACGCGGCGAAGTTGTCCAAATTTACTTCGATCCGTCGCAGGTAAAAGCCGAGAAAATTTCCGCCTTACTCAAATCGCCAAATCTGGTCGTTTTTGTATCGGGTGGCGGGACAAAAGAAATTGCCAATTCCTTTGAATTTGTCGGCAAAGATGTTGTCCTGAATCCTTGAAGCCATGAAGTCATTTCGTGATTGACAGGAGGCATAGCCAAAACCATCTTTTTGGTGGATAAAAATATCATGAAGAAAAGCCTTTTTGCCTCACGATCCTTACACATTACAGCGATCTTTCTCGTGGTGATTTCGTCTCTTTTAGCTGAATCGGCATCAGTTCTCAAGGGGCATGTGCAAGATGAAAAAGGTTCGCCGCTTGTCGGCGCGAATGTCATCTTGAAAGAAAACTATGCGGGCGCCGCGGCAGATGTGAACGGAGATTTTTCTATCCGAACGAAGCCCGGAGATTACACGCTGGAAATTACGTTCATAGGTTATGGAAAATTTCGGGAAAGAATCAAACTGAAAGTCGGCGAAACGCTGATCAAACAAGTTCAGTTGAAAATTAGTTATTTTGAAATTGGCGGTATCGTCGTTGTGGCTGAAAAAGAGTTATTGCCATCGGAAGCAACGACAAAGACGCGGATTTCATCCGGAGAGATCGAGCACATTCAGGCTTCCAGTCTTAGCGATGTTCTCAAACTCGTACCCGGTCAGCGATTCGACAATCCTGGACTTCAAGACCTCAAACAAGCCACCATCCGCACAAGTTCGGTGGATGCGTATACCGATAGAAACGCCGCTTTTGGAACGCAGGTCATTGTCGATAATGTGCCGGTTTCCAACAATGCCAACATGCAGATCGATTCTAAGGTAAACACCGGCGGTATTCAGTGGACGACGGAAAATTCCGGCATCGACCTGCGACAAATTCCGGCTGACAATATTGAGGAAGTCGAAGTCATCCGTGGAATTCCTTCGGCAAAATACGGCGACCTGAGTTCGGGAATTATTCATGTCAGGACGAAATCTGAGTCAGTTCAGCAACGGTTCAAATACAAATACAATCTTCAGAATCAGGAACTGAATGTCAACGGTGGGTTTAAAATTGCCGATCAGTTTTTCAACTACAATGCGAATTTTGCTCATAGCGCGCGGGATATCCGTATCAAAGATTATGGCTATTCACGAGTTTCTGGACAGATTTCGCACGTCGCTAAACTCTTTAAAAACCTATACGCGGTCGATAACCGCCTGTATGCGACGCGAACCTTCGACGAACAAGGATTGCGGGAAGGCGATCTGTATCTGACGGAAAAATATAACCGGGATTTTATCATTCGATATAATCACCAAAGCCGGTTCATTCTGACGCCGAAGCAGAAACTCGATGTCAATTATTCGGTGAATCTCGACCGGCAGAATTCATACGTCAAAAAACTGATTTCTTCAGACAATACTTATATCAGTAATCGCATGACAGAAGGAACTCAGGAAGGACAATATTTTCAGAGTGCCGTCTCGAAACTTTGGGTTAAAGGTAAAGCCTGGAACCAATATTTTAGTGCGGAATACAGCGGCTCGATAAATATGTGGAATGTGGGACATCGCCTGAGTGCGGGCATCAGTTATCGGCATGAAAAAAATAACGGCCCCGGACGAATTTTCGACCCGAATATTCCGCCGAGCATCACATCAATTTTACGGGATCGTCCACGTTCCTATGACGGTCTTCCCGCTCTTAAAATCTCCAGCGGATACGTCGAAGACCAGATTACCGGCAATTTTAAGATTCCTATCGAACTCAGTCTCGGGCTTCGCTACGAACAATACGGATCGGGAAACGATGCGTTTCCGAAAAACAACGGCGCTTTCCTGAATCCGCGCTTCAATGCGATTCTTTCGCCGACGGAAAACTCGCAACTGCGGTTTGGATACGGAACCACCTCCAAAGCGCCGTCGCTGGCTCTGCTTTTCCTAAATCCGATTTATTTCGATCTGGACGACATAAACCGATTTACGGGCGATTCGACGAGTCTCGTCGTTGTTTCGACTTATCTTTATAACCGTGAAAACAAGAACTTGAAAGGTTTTCAACAGATCAAACGCGAACTTAGTTACGATCAGAAAATAGGCAAACTGGGATTTACCATGACAGGGTATTCTAACACAACGTTCGGAGCGTTTGCTTCGACAATCGTTCGACCGATCTTCCTTTATAAATACGATTATCCATATTGGCCGGACTTGACAGGCAAAACGATTCGCGATTCTGTTTACACAACTTATACCATCGACGACAACACGCAAAATACCTACACTCGCGGACTGGAATTTTCCGTACAGACCAATCCATTCACGCCGCTGAATATGAAATTGAGAGTCGAAGCCGCGTACAATTATACCACCGGTGACAGGAAAGGCTATGAATACAGTTCGACATTTTTAAGAGACACTTTGTTAAATATAGACGTCAAGCCATTCTGGAACATCATCAATTCACGGTCGGAAAATCTACTGGTCAATTACAAATTTGAATTTACTGTTAAAGAAATTGGCGCGTGGATAACAGTCGAAGCGCAACAGGTCATTTTTGATAAGAGTTGGGACGTCGGACTCTCAGATTCTATCGCAGTCGGTTATCTGGCTTATAATGGAGAAACGGTTCATTTCTCGGAAGCTGAGAGAATGGGCGATGTTTCATCAGCCTATAAACGGATTTATCCGGATTACTGGAAAAAATCCGAAAATCAAACCAACATTTGGCTGTTTAACCTTCGTGTCAGCAAATCACTTTTTCGCGGCTCCGAAATCTCGTTTTTCGTGAATAATATTTTCAATTCGCATCCGCTTTACCGAAGACAACGCACGTCGGCGGGAACTTATTCCTATACAATGCTAAATCCTGACCTTTTCTTCGGAGTCGAGATCAGCGGAATTGTGGATAAACTTTTCGGCAAGGAAAAATGGTAAAAGTACTGAAAAATATCATGCTCGTTTTCCCTTTTCTATTGTTCGTTCTTCTTTTTGTGTCCTGCACCGAAAATGTAACGCCGCCGGATTCGATGAGGCTAAACCTGCACGTTACAGTCGTGGATACAACCGATTTTACTGTTCGATTAACTGGAAAAAATCAGGTCGATGATGCGAGAGTCTTCATCAGTTCTGTTACATTTTACAATTATTTTGAGGCATGGACAGACACGTCTGGTTTGGCATCTTTCGAGAAAATTCTGCCGGATCAGTACAATGTTTCGGTTACTAAACGCATTATTCAGATAATTGATGGGGTTAAAATTGAGCGTGTCCTGAACGGGCAATTGACAAATATCGATATTTCTGGTGGAGACTCTGAAATTACCGTTTTTGTAGGTCCAACTTCACCGGGAACGCTCATCTTCAGTGAAATCTATTACAACGGTTCGCCGCCGGTTCCGCCGAACAGACTTCCGCAATATTACCACGATCAATTCACCGAGATTTACAACAACTCGGCAGATACGCTTTATCTGGACGGCAAAATTATCTGCGACGTCGAATATGGATACATTGATGATGATTACACACATTCTGTTCATGCAAATCAGTTTCCAGGGACGGGAAAAGATTATCCAATTCTTCCGGGAGAAATGAAGATCATTGCGCAGGATGCCATTGATCACACACAGTTCGTTCCGGTCAGCGTGGATTTGTCAAACGCCGATTTCGAGTATTTTGTCGATAGCGATGTTGATAATCCAAGTGTGACAAACATGGTCCAGATTCACCATAAATACGGTTATGATGTTCTTTATTCCGTCATGAATTGCGCAATTATTCTGCTGGAAGTCAAGGATCCGTACGCTTACGGATACGATAATTACAATTGCATCAAGTTTCCCAAATCCGCGATTCTTGACGGCGTTGATTACCGGGACAACCTGCAGGAAGTCGAATATAAACGATTAGACCCGTCAATTGACGCGGGATTGACCGGCGGCTTTCCAATGTACTCGCACAAATCTATCCACCGGCAGATCGATTATATAGATAACGGTCGAATCGTTTTGATGGATAACAACAACAGTACGATTGATTTCCAGGTGCTGAATTTTCCGACGCCCGGATATTTTTTTGATGAGGCTGTCAAGTGATGCTCGTGATCGCCAAATCGTACCGGTTTTCGATTTTTCTATTTGTATTTGCGATTTGCATAAATGTTTCAGCGCAGGATATCGTCTTCGAGTATTTACCGTTTAGCTGTTATCTGGGAATTTCCGATTCCGCTCTTATTCTCGGACAAAATCAAAATCCTGCATGGATGTTGTCCGATCAACCAAATGATTTCATCCGTTACGGCGTGAGTTCCGATTCCTATTCCGGCGATTTCCGTCGCCCGTTTGATCCGGGCGCCAAAACAGACATGATTTATGTGGCTTCCGGTCTTCATCATTTTTCAGAAAGACAAACACTGGCGGGAAGTTTCGGCTACCGGAATCAGCAAATTTTACAAAAAATGTGGACGCATCATCGGATGCCTTATCTTGGAAATCCGTTTCTGCTTGCGGATAGTTCCGTCGGCGGCTTTCGATTAAATGGAATTCTCTGGGAAATTTGGTATTCGGCGGAGTTGATTCGTCGGCGGCTGTACGGCGGATGCTCGGTTATTTATAATGTCGATGAAGAATACAAGACGGTTTTTCCTAAGACCCAAGTGACACACCGGGATTTGGCGATTGGATACGGACTTGGTTGGAAAGTGGGAAAAACAATTGATCTGGGAGTTTCCGGAAGTTACTTCGATTTTCAGGAAAGTATATCGACTTCACGGTACACTCTGGATCAGGAAAAAACGCCGCTATTTTTCAAAGTCCGCGGCATGGATAATCCGGTGATTTTGCGCGGTGAAACCAGCGAAGAACGATTGATCGATCTGCAAGGATATTCCGCTCTTTTCAACGGAAAAATCGGCGGGAACAAGATCGCTTCGGTTGGTTTTTACGGCGGATACGAACATGTTCAATCCGGAAGTGAAGACGGCGGTGCGTATCCAATTCCGCAGGGAAGATGGTCGTCGGATTTACTCTTTTTTTCGTCGGACTTTCGGCAATGGTTCAATCCGCAAATCGGATTCTCGTTGACCTCATCTGGAGCAATTAATGTGCAGTCGGCGACGCACCCGGATTTCAAATCAGAAATCTATGACTTTCGAACACAGCAGATTACGGGAGGAATCGGAATTCATTTCCGAAGCGAGAGCGGGAACGAATTCTGTCCGAAAGTCTATTATTCCTCGGCGACCTATAAACGGACCGATCTTTTTAACGGAATTCTCCAATATTTTCCGTCTGAAACTGTCGGTTGGAGCATTGAACAGACTTTTCCGGGGAGCGAACGATTCGATCTAAGCCTTTCCGCCGGTAACGATTCAAAGCGTTGCCGGAAATCGACGGTTTATACCGAAAGAACTGACTGGTATTATTGGCAAATCACTGTTTCAGAGCAGGAATTTTATGAGACGGACGCTGACCAGTTTTGGTATCAGGTGAAGATGACGTTTTACACACAAAACGATCTGATTTATTACTTGTCCGTGAAAGCCGCATTTCTCACACCGTTGACCGAAGAAACCTACAAATCGACGAACAGGAATTCACTTACAGTCAATTTGGTCGTTGAAAAAATCAATCGATAGGCGAGAACAGGAACACTAAACATTTAATGATGAGAAGAAAAATGATCCAGAGAAAAATGATGCGCTGTGCGACTTTGATCGCATGTTTACTGAGTTTATTTCAAATTAGCAGTGCAAGACTGAAGATAATTTCGCCACGTCAAAATCATTCCACTTCATTTGCCATTATCATTGATAATGAGACATTTAAACAGATTGAAAAATCTGTTCTGGCCTATCGCGACGCTGTCGAATCGGATGGTTTATCAACTTACATCATCATCGACCAGTGGAATCGACCAGAAGAGGTCAGGACGGCTATTATCCAACAATCCCGAAAAAAAATTCCTCTGGAGGGAGTTGTATTCGTTGGAGATATCCCAATTCCGATGATTCGGGACGCTCAACATCTCGCTTCGGCTTTTAAAATGGATCAGGAGCGTTTTCCATTCATTCGCTCTTCAATCCCGTCTGACCGATTTTATGATGATTTTGATCTGAAATTTGAATTTATCCGGCAAGATACGACGAATAACCTGCTGTTTTACTATTCTCTTAGAGCAGAATCTGAACAAGTTATTCATAAAGATATTTATTCTGCGCGAATCAAAGCGCCTGTGAATGACGCGTCGAAATATAAAATTATCGAAAAATATCTCCAGCGCGTTTCCCGACAAAAGTCCCAACCGGATATTCTGGATAATATTTTAACTTACACCGGTCATGGTTATCATTCAGAGGCGTTGAGTTCGTGGGAAGGCGAGATTCTGTCCCTTCGCGAGCAATTTCCCGAACTATACGGCGGCTCGAAAGGCAATATCCGGAATTTTTACCATTCGATGTCAACGAAAATGAAAGGTGTCATGCTGAATGAGTTACAACAGCCGAATCTTGATCTGGCATTAATTCACGCTCATGGCGCTACGGATACACAATACCTGATCGGCTACCCGGCGGCTGAGATGATCGATCAGAATGTTTCAGCGGTTCAGATGTTTTTACGCAGTAAGCTCCGTGAAGCTAAAAGCCGGAAAAAATCGATTGGTGAGACCCAAAAATACTATCAGGAAAATTATCAGATTCCGGATGAATGGTTCGAAGGCGCTTTCGTTGACTCGGTGATTTTGTCTGATTCAGTTTATTCGGCAAAATTAGATATTTATGTGTCGGATGTCGAGCAGATTTCGCCGCAGGCGGAAGTCATCATGTTCGATGAATGTTTCAACGGCGCTTTTATCAACTCACCCTATATCGCAGGAAATTATGTGTTCGGGAACGGAACGACAGTCGTCGGCATTGCCAACACGGTGAATGTTAAACAGGATATTTGGGCGGATGAACATATCGGAATTCTGAAGGAAGGCGTTCGTGTTGGTGAATGGCATCGGACGCGGAATTATCTGGAATCGCATCTCATCGGAGACCCGACATTTCATTTTGCGACACAAAAGCCTACCGACCTGCCGCAATTGGCAGGGTACGATCCAAGACAAATTTCCACATGGCAGATACTCATGAAAAACGATGATGCGAATCTGCGTGCATTTGCGATTTTTCGGTTGGCGATGGAGAACGATGGGATTTCAGATAAAGAACTCGCTAAGTTTGCTCAAAAAGACCCAGCATTTATCGTGCGGCTTTCGGCATTGAAAGGTTTAGCCGCTCGACGTTCGATAGAATTTGAAAAGATTTTACCTCAGACTGCCAACGATTCCTATGAATTGATCCGCCGGTTTAGCGCGCAATGGATGGGCGTCATCGGACGCGAAGAATATCTGCCAATTCTGGCTGAAAAGATGATTGTCGATCCGTCGGAGCGAGTGAAAGCGGCGGCAAAATCTGCGATCGACAAAGTCGATCCCGTCAAAGCCCTGAACGCCTGCTTAGATTACCTGGAAAAAATACCGAAATCCGACTACGCGGAAGAACTCGAAAAAAATATCCGTTTTTCTTTTGAGCGTTCGGATAAATGGCTGAATCAGGAATTGATTCCGAACCTTCTCAGCGATACTGTAAAGGTTAAAGACCGCGTGGAAGCCATTCGGACTTTTCGGAATTACCAGTTTATAGCGGCAATTCCGGACTTAATCGGTGTTGCCTCGAATCCGGTGATAGAATCCCGGGTGCGAATCGCGGGATTGGAAGCGTTGGGTTGGTTTACATTTTCACATCAACGGGATCAGATTATCACCGCTTGTAAGCATATCATACAAGCAGATGCGGATAAGAGCGTTCAGACGGAGGCGCTGAAGACCAGAAATCGGATTTTAGCTGGAATGACTGATCCGGTCAATCCATAAGATTTAAAATAAATTAAAATTCTTCTTGGCAATTAGGAAATTCATTAATAAAACCCACGGTTGGTACTTAAATAGAGATGAGAACTAAAAATTTTTAGTTTAGTGTTTTGAGTCTTAAGGGTTTGTTGAATTCGCAATTGATTTGTCTTTTATCAAAGTAGAAGACTAAAGTCATCTGGGTATTTGTGAGGAATTGAGGGAAAAATGCTATTTCACAATTTGTCATCGAGGAATCCGCGGAAGAAATGCCGGGCTTATATTACGATAGGTCTTATAGTAGGCATTTTATCTTTTGTCGGCGCTTGTTTGGTAGCGTCTGCACTGCCAAGCCATTCTGCTTCGCTGGCTCGGTCTTTAATTATAGCGGGAATGGTTTTGGGATTAGTTGGAACCGTAGTTGGAACGATTTTGCTCCTTGCCGGAATCCGCATTTGATGGCAACATCACATCCATATTTAAAATCGATAAAAAATCACCTGAGAATATTTTCGACTAATTGACCGACGCGAATCGCAATCGCCGGCGCCGCCGTCAAGCCGGGCGAGTCGATGCCAATCAGGTTGATCATTCCCTGTAATCCTTTTTCGGATTCCTCTGCAATAACAAAATCGCGGAATTCACCGCCCGGTTTCTGGAGTTTTGGACGGATACCGGACATCTCTGGCGTCAGGTCTTCTGGTTTTAGAAACGGCAAGAATGAATAAACGCTTTCGAAAAATTTGTCCTGATGATCGGGGTTGACTTCATAGGAGACTTCATCCACGTAAAAAGCGCTGGGTCCGAGCGAAAAAGTTCCGTCTAATCTAAGTCTTGTATGAATTCCCAGACTTAGCGCAGTAGGCGTTGGATAAATCAGGTGATGGATTTTTCCGGTATGTTTAGCGGCGACATTGAAATATTCACCCTTAACCAGATATACTTGATAACCGGATGACTCGATATCAATTCCGGCAAGTGCGGCGATCCGCTCGGCGCCGATTCCCGCCGCATTGATAACGATCTTTGCCGCGATTTCTTCGATTTCTCCGTTTGTGTCCTGAATTAAAATACGATAACCATCTGTGATTTTTTCAATTGCAATCACGTTTGAATGATACGCGATAACGGCGCCGTTCCTTTCCGATTGAGATTCATAGAACTTCATCAGTTGGTGAACATCAATCAGTCCGGTTTCCGGACTGAACAAACCAAACTCCGCTGAAATGTTGGGTTCCATTTGACTAATTTCTGTCTTGGAAAGGAATCTCAATCCGGGTGTATGATTTTTAATTCCCTGCTCGAAAAGATGATTGACATTTTGGACTTCTTCCGGTGTTTTGGCAATGATGATTTTCCCTGTTTTCCAAAAAGGGATTTCAAAATTTTTGCAGAGATCGTAAAGCAGTCGGTTGCCTTCGACACATAGTTCTGCCTTTAGCGAGTTTTTTGGATAGTAAAATCCCGCATGAATAACCTCGCTATTGCGTGATGAGGTTTCCATTCCGAAAGACTCATATCGCTCAAGAAGGAACACCTCTTTGTTAGAGCGTGAAAGGTTTTCGCAGATGGCTAATCCGACGACGCCTGCGCCAATGACAGCGATATCAACATGCTCCATTTCAATATCCTTCGGTATTTATTTTGAAAACTAAAACTTCTCGAAATGAACACGATTGGCGTCGAATTGCGTGCGCGACGGTTTTTCTTCTGCGGGACGACCAACGGCAATCAAGGAGAATAGCCTTATATTTTGTGGCAAGCCAAACAATTCGTCGAATAACGCGGTTAATCCCGAAGCTTCGGGATGATAACCTATCCATACGCCGCCGAGGTTTAGCTCCGGCAGTGAAAGCAGAATATTTTCCGTAGCGGCGGCGCAATCCTGATCCCACCGCTTCGATGAAATTTCGACATCGCCGCACACGGCAATACAAACAGGCGCTTGATAAAGCATCTTGGCGTACGGATGAAGATCGGCGATTTTATTCAGTTTTGTTCGATCTCGAATGATGATGAAGTGCCAAGGTTTTAGGTCGTGCGCGGAAGGAGCCGCCATCCCGGATTTTAATATGAGTTCTAAATGTTCATCCGAAACCGGTTCATTGGTAAATTCTCGGATGCTTCTGCGTCTAAAAATATAATCGAGGTTCATGTTTTCTCCGCTACTTTTGATTGGCGATCCACTGATTCCAGACAATGAAAATTGAGATTGGAATGATCAAGGTGGCAATAAAAAAGGTTGTCATTGTAACATTGCTGACAATTCCGAAAATGGAGAAGATGAAAGTAACTAAAATTGGATGTATTGCCAACAGCCAATAACTCAAGTCCAGTAGAGTTAAAATAAAGAGTAAGGTTGCTAAAACAGCCGTTGTAGAGATTGTAACAATCCAGAAACGCTTTCCAACCCGATCTTTTTCGCCAGGAATTTCCGTGACGATTTGCGGGACGTTTTCCATGTGTCTTTTGCAGTAAAAGATATCTTTTTCTACAACATAGGGAATTACATTGACCTTATATTGATAGAGAACCCTGACGGGATAAGTGTCCGCCCTTCCACACACGGCGCAGGGCGGTTCCTTGAAAAATGGCTTGGTTAACCACCAACTGATCGTCAAAATCACGACATGAGTAAGAAAAGTGACGAGAGCGATCAAGCGGTTCCGCTTAACAGAAAATCTTCTAACAAATAATTTCCACATAAAAATGTCTCAAAAATAAACGGCACGACGAAATTTTCACCGCAATAATTCACAGAAATTCAAAGCCATTCCGAAAGGAATGATCAAATCGGAATGGCTTTTTAATATGGAAAAGAACGATTATTCGATTCGTTTGAGAACTTCGAGCAACAACTGCCAGAATTTCTCAACCGTTGCGATTTCAGCTCGCTCGTCAGGCGAATGAACGGCTTTTAATGTCGGTCCAAAAGAAATCATATCCATTCCTTCGCATTTCTCGCCGATGATACCGCATTCCAAACCGGCATGAATGGCTTGAACATCGGGTTCCTTGCCGAATAAATCCTTATGAGTCGACTTCATAAGACTAAGAATTTTCGATTGCATGTTGGGCGCCCAAGCCGGATAACCAGCGTCTTGTTTGACTTTCCCGCCCGCCAGCAAACCAATTGCTTTGACCTTGTCGGCGATTTCGACGATTTCCGAGGCAACTGAACTGCGCTGGCTGGTCAGCAAACTGATCTGATTGTCTTGAGTGTGAACGATAGCGGCGTTTGTTGATGTTTCGACGAGTCCCGGAATGTCGGGGCTCATTTTCCTGACGCCGTGCGGAATTGCGTAAAGGAAATTCAACAATCGATTCTGAAATTCGGGCGAGAACACGTTTTCAGGATAATTGGGAATTACTTCAACAGACAGTTTGAGATTCGGCTCGATCTGTTTGAACTCGTTTTTTAGGATGTTTTCAGAATCGGCGACAAATTGTTTGAAAATATCTGCCGATTTTTTATCAATGAGCAAGCGATATTCGGCATCACGCGGAATGGCGTTGTGTTTGGTTCCACCGTCGATATAAAACAAGGAAAACTTTAATTTTTCTGCGGCTTTCCAGATGACGCGGTTGAGTTCCTTCACTGCGTTCGCGTGTCCCTGATGAATCTCCAATCCGGAATGTCCGCCTCTCAATCCTGTAATTTTGACCGCTACTGCTTGTAAGCCAACGGGCGCTTTTTGCCAGTCAATGTCAAACGTCACTTCCGTATTTTTTCCTCCGGCACATCCAACAAACAGAACGCCGTCTTCTTCGGAATCGCAGTTCAATAAAATTTTTCCCTGAACGAATCCCGGTTCGAGCGATACCGCGCCGGTCAATCCTGTTTCTTCGTCAATAGTGAACAGCGCTTCAAGCGGCGGGTGAATGAGAGACTTATCTGCCAAAACTGACAGCGCCGCAGCTACGCCGATTCCATTGTCGGCGCCAAGAGTCGTTCCAGCCGCCCGAATGTATTCACCGTCCCGAACTAATTCGATTGGGTCTTTAGAAAAATCGTGGATGACGCCTGCGTTTTTTTCACAGACCATATCGACATGTCCTTGAAGAACAACAGGCGTCGCTTTTTCCTTCCCTTTTGAGGCGGGCTTTGAAACGACGATGTTACCAACTTTGTCGATTTTGTAGGGTAATCCGAGTTTTTTTGCGACGGACGCAATCCACTCGATTGCACCTTTTTCGTGTTTGGATTCGCGGGGAATTTGATTTAGTCCATAAAAAAAGTTCCACAGCGACTCCGGTTTTAGTCCTTTGATTGCTTCTTTCAATGTTTTATCCTCCAACAATGTTAATGTTACTGGCGTTTATTTAGCCAAAAAGCGGCAATAAATCAAGAGATTTATTCACTCAATACTTCACGAATTCTTTCAACCGCCCAATCAATTTCTTCTACCTGTATGATCAAGGGTGGCGCAATACGAATGACGGTTTCATGGGTTTCTTTAGCTAAAATTCCTTTCTCTTGAAGCGCTTCGCAAAATCGTCGCGCGCCGCCTGCCGATTTCTTAAGAACGATCCCGATCCATAATCCTTTTCCGCGGTAGAAATCAACGTACGGACTTTGAATCGTTCGCAGTTTTTTGATCAAATACTCGCCAAGTTCTGCTGATCGCTCCGACAATTTTTCTTCGATGATGATTTTCAGCGCTTCCCTTGCAACGGCGCATGCGATTGGGTTGCCGCCGTAAGTCGAACCATGATCGCCAGGATTGAACACGCCGAGAATTTCCCGCGAAGCGATCACCGCCGAAACTGGATACATACCGCCGCTAAGCGCTTTGCCGATAATCACCATATCAGGACGAACGTTTTCGTGCTGATATGCAAACAGTTTGCCCGTTCTTCCCAAACCGCTCTGAATTTCATCGGCAACAAGCAATACGCGATTTTCACGGCAGATTTCGGCGCACTCTTTTAGAAAACCTTCCCGCGGGACGACAACGCCGCTTTCGCCTTGAATCGGCTCGACGAGAAAAGCGACTGTGTTTGGATTGACGGCTTTTCGAAACGCTTCAACATCGCCATACGGAATGACGAAAAATCCGGGCGTCAGCGGTCCGAATCCGTCTTTATACTGTTCATCGGTTGAAAAAGAAATGATCGTCGTCGTTCGACCATGAAAATTTCCCGCACAGACGATGATTTCGCCTTTGTCTTTTTCAACGCCTTTAATTTTGTAACCCCATTTCCGGGCGGCTTTGATCGCCGTTTCAACGGCTTCACCGCCGGAATTCATCGGCAACATCATTTCATAGCCGGTCAGATCGCATAGTTCTTTGGCTAAGAATGGAAGTTGATCGTTCCGAAATGCGCGTGAAGTCAGCGCTAATCTGGCTGATTGTTCTTGTATAGCCTTAACGAGTCGCGGATGGCAGTGTCCCTGATTGACGGCGGAATATGCGGCGAGAAAATCCATGTATTTTTTCCCTTCGACATCCTCAACCCAAATTCCGGCGCCTTTCGTTAAAACGACATTCAGCGGTTTGTAATTATGTGCGCCATATCGATCTTCTATTTCGATGCACTCTTTTGTAGTTGTCATCTCAATTACCTTTTTTTGAATTTTGATGGTGATCATGAGAAAAATCTATCTGAAATTTAAACAATTTAATGTAAATTGCCACACCTTTTCCTTAATTATTAAAGTCAAATTCAGCCGAAAAACCGGAGCGCTGGAATTGATAAATGAACTATTGCTTTTCTCTGAGATCTCGATTATAATCTTGCTGTGAAAATGAGGTGGTTCAGTCAATTCGCGCTAATTTTATCCGTGCTATTTTTCTTTTCGTGCGAGAAACGCCAGCAGGCACAAATTTCCGATCCCATTCGTGGAATGAAAGTGTATTTTAACCAGTTTGAAACACGGAAAAAATATCAAAATGACTTTCCAAAATTAGCCGCTGATTTAAAATCCGTAGGTGTGAATACCATTTTTACAACGGTTTACGAAGGTCAGAAGGCATTTTATCCCAGCCATGTTATACGCCAGAGCGACCCAAAACTGAACTTAATTGATCTGCGTCGGGTCTTGAAGGAAAATAACATTCGCTTCGCCGCCGTATGCCAAATATTCTACGATCCGGATATTGTTTTAAGTCCCGATGATCTGATTCCTGTCGATAGACATGGAAATAATGTCTATGTCGATTGGCAGAGGATGGTTTGTCCGACTAATAAAGAATATCGGTTGTACAAATTATCCGTTGTAAAAGAAGTCGCCAGAAAATTTCAACCGGATATACTTTGTCTCGACTTCATGCGTTATCCAACGACGTGGGAACTCGTTCTTCCGAATGAAAAATCGGATCAAATCCGCGATTTCTGTTTTTGTGATCGATGTCTATCGCTATTTACCCAAAAATATTTTCTCACCTTTCCCGATTCGTTAACCGAAACGGCACAAAAAGCGACGTGGATTCTGGAAAATCATGGCAAGCAATGGACGGGTTGGAAGGTTGAAAATATTACTCGGTTAGTCAAATCGGTACGATTAGCCGTTGAAAAAATCGATCCAAATATTAAGATTCTTGTTAATACAGTACCTTGGAGCAGTGAACAGTTCGATCTGGCGATTCTTAGAATCGCGGGTCAGGACATAAAAGCGCTGACGCCGTATGTTGATTATTTCTCGCCAATGATTTACCATAAAATGATCGGGAAGGACGCAGAATTTGTTCATGAACTCACGGTGGAATTGTATGAAACGACCCATAAACAGATATTGCCAAGCGTTCAGGTGGAAGCGTCAGGCGAATTTCAAGACTATACGCCGAATGAATTCGAACAAGCGCTCGTTTATGCTTTGATGACGCCATCCGCGGGAGCGATTGTATTCAATTGGGAGAATCTTGTTCAGATCGGTACCAATGATTCTGATCGTCAGGAGCGGCGACTCGTTTTACAAAAAGTCTTTCGCTAACGGATTTTCCGTCGGATCTCAGTCCCAGATTTTGATCTTCATCTTTTGAAAATCCTTTCAAAAACCGTATATTTTCTGTCATGGTATCGAACGTTAGGAATTTTTCAATTATTGCTCACATAGATCATGGAAAATCTACTTTAGCCGATAGGATGCTCGAATTTACTGGCACGATCAGCAAACGTGAAATGAAAGATCAGGTGCTGGATGATATGGATTTGGAGCGCGAACGCGGCATAACAATCAAATCGCACCCGATACAAATGAACTATCGTTCCCGGGGTGGGAAGGATTATATTCTAAATTTGATTGATACGCCGGGACATGTGGATTTTTCATATGAAGTCTCTCGTAGTCTAGCCGCTTGCGAAGGCGCTTTGCTCTTGGTCGATGCTTCACAAGGCGTTGAAGCGCAAACCGTTAGTAATGCTTATCTCGCTATCGAAAACGACCTGACCATTATCCCGATTATCAATAAAATAGATTTGCCGGGTGCTATGATTCCGGAATCGAAACATCAGATCATGGACCTCATCGGATGTGCTGAAGACGAAATTATTCTCACCAGCGCGAAAAGCGGACAGGGGCTTGAACAAATATTCGAAGCGATTATCAAAAGAATTCCTCCACCCTCTTATTTCCCGGATAAACCGTTACGGGCACTGATCTTTGATTCGGTGTTCGATTCGTTCCGGGGAGCGATTCCGTATATACGCGTTTTTGAGGGCGAAGTCAAATCTGAGGATTGGATTCGGTTTTTTGCCAACAACTCGAATCACGAAACGTCGGAGGTTGGCATTTTCAAAATGCAGAGACAAAAATCCGATAAATTGGTTTCAGGAGATGTCGGCTACCTCGTCGCAGGCGTCAAGGATATTTCCAGTGTAAAAGTCGGTGACACGATTACGCTGAAAAATAATCCAGCCAGCGAACCGCTTCCCGGCTATCGTGTCATTAAACCGATGGTTTTCAGCGGCATGTATCCGGTTGCGACGGAAGATTTTGAAGATTTACGCTCGTCGCTGGAGAAAATGAAACTCAACGATTCGTCTCTGTTTTACGAAGCGGAAACTTCCACTGCGCTCGGATTTGGGTTTCGATGCGGTTATCTGGGCCTGTTGCACATGGAAATCGTACAGGAAAGGCTGGAGCGAGAGTTTAATCTTAATCTCATTACGACAATGCCGAACGTCGAATATCAAGCTCTGCTCAGAACCGGCGAAGTCGTCGAAATTGATAATCCGACAAAAATGCCGGACGTTGGTAATATTGGTGAACTTCGCGAGCCCTTTGTTCGAGCGGAGATCATTGTGCCGACGACATTTTTGGGAAACGTGCTAAAACTATGTCAGGAGAAACGCGGCATTTATAAGACGACGAAATATTTGGACGTGACGAAGGTACAAATCCATTATGAACTTCCGCTGGCTGAGATTATCTTCGACTTTTATGATAAACTGAAGTCCATGTCGCGCGGATATGCATCGTTTGATTATGAACCGATTGGATATCGTGCGGGCGATCTTGTCAAAGTCGATGTTTTAATTTCCGGCGAGCCGGTCGATGCGCTTTCATTCATCGTTCACAAAGATAAAGCCTATGCTCATGGCAGAAATCTCTGCACTAAACTTAAGGAACTGATTCCTCGGCAAATGTTTGAATTGGTTGTTCAAGCCGCGATCGGTGCCAAGGTCATCGCGCGGGAATCGAAAGGACCACTACGGAAAAACGTGACAGCTAAGTGCTATGGTGGTGATATTACGCGCAAACGGAAATTATTAGAGAAGCAGAAGGAAGGCAAGAAGCGGATGAAACAAGTTGGACGCGTTGAAATCCCACAAGAAGCTTTTCTCGCCGTTCTGAAAATGGAACATTAAAGTTGAAAATTGAAAATTGTAGATTGAAAATATCAAAGTGCAAATTCTTTCTCTGTTATTACCTACAAGTGGAAAAACAGATGTCAAAATACAGAGGTTACCTTTTGAAAATGGGTTCTGGACGCGGAATTTTAAACCTTTAATTAGATGAAATTTCTGAAATCCTACTGGACTTTGTCCAAATCTCCATTTTATAGTTTATTATTTACTCTTCCGTTAATGGTCGCTTATGAAGGATTCATTTTTTCGATGAACCATTCGGATATTATCGGAATGAGAAATGGTGCAGACGTTTTGTTCAGGCAGTTTTTTGCATTATTCAGTGTTTATGGATTTTATGTGGTCGGATTCGTCGTTATTCTCTCGTTTCTTCTCACTTACTACTTCCAGAGTCGGGAGAAAAAAGTCGGGAAGTTTCGGGGACAATTTTTTCTATTGATGTTCCTCGAAAGCATGGTTTACGGACTAATGATGTACTTACTCATTGATCGGTTTGGTGGATTCACCCTGTCCATTGGCTTCTCGCCGGAAAACCAACAAATGATCATTTTAGCGCTCGGCGCAGGAGTGTACGAAGAGTTCGTTTTTCGTGTAGTTTTTATAACGGCGTTTCTATTTCTGTTTAGAGATATTTTTAAACTTCATCCGGTGGTTTCGGGTATTTTATCGTTAATTTTATCATCGTTAATTTTTGCCGCTTTCCACTATATGGGCGCGTTTGGGGATGCGTTTGACCTGAGATCGCTGGTGATTCGTTTCTCCGCCGGTGTTTTTCTCTCCTGTGTTTATTATTTCAGAGGATACGGAGTTACCGCCTACGCTCATACGATTTATGACATAATGGTGATTTTGACTTAGCCAATCTTGGTTCTTTTGATGCGGAGGTGAAGGGACTCGAACCCCCAAGGGCGTTAACCCGGCGGTTTTCAAGACCGCTGCCTTACCGATTAGGACTACACCTCCAAAAAGCGGTGAAATTTCTTCCTTAATTTTTATCTAAACAAGAAATTTTAAATATCTTGTTCCTTGTACATATCATCAACTAACGGAGCGAATTTTTCCAGTACGACTTTCTTTTTAACCTTGAGTGAAGGTGTGATCTCGCCATCGTCGATTGTAAAATCTTTTGGAATGATCCGGAATTTCTTCA
>PEYN01000004.1 GCA_002774355.1 Candidatus Marinimicrobia bacterium CG08_land_8_20_14_0_20_45_22
TGGACAAATGATAAAACCTACACGGTGAATTATAGGGGAGAGGATTTGTCTTACGATGAGAATGGAGTACAAAACGGTAAAGTTGAAACACCTGATAATTCGCTAAATTTCACATATGATACCACCCCGCCGCAATCAACGACAACCGTTCCCGCCGCACCGAACGGTTTGACTATCAATTCACTCCCGACAATTTCAGGAACTGCGGAAGATACGGGCACCAATCCCAATATCGCGGTAAAATTAGATTATGTCAAAATTAACATAACCAATACAAGCGATGAACAGACATTGAAAGCCGACCAAACATGGGGAGTACTGGATGACAATCTGTATCTGAATTGCATCAACCCGCAGGATAACTGGACGACATGGTATTATACGATAAATTATCCGACGGCGACTTGGACGAACAACAGGAACTACCGAATAAGGACAAAGGCATATGACATGGCGACCACCGCAGAAACAGGCACACCGGAAAGAACATTTACAATTGATACTTCTTCGCCGACACCGATAATTTTAGAACCAAACGCTCAAATTGAAAGTTCGCTGCCCACAATTTCAGGGACTTGCGATGCTACTGATATATCTAATGTAAAAATAAGAATAAAACGGTTTTTTGAAGGCACAACATTTTGGTGGATTGGTGATTCTTGGGATAGCGGACAGGATGATGAGGCAACACAAGTTTGGCGGACAAAGACCGGCGGTGTGTTACCTGCGTGGAATTACAATGTTTCATACTTTAATGACCCGCCGACCGCATGGGTAACCGGCACTACATATTATGTAACAGCGAGGGCATGGGATAATGCTACAAACCAGAAGGACTCGGCAAGTTGGCAGTTCAGGTTTGACAACACACCGCCGACATCTTCAATCGCCGCACCGCCGGTACAATCGGGAAGATACAAAACATTACCGACAATTTCCGGTTATTGTTCCGATGCTCCCGCTGGTGTGCAAACGCTTTATTTCACACTTACAGACGGAACTTCATGGTATAAAGATGTAACCCAGCAATGGCTTACAGCAGTTTCTACGGGAACTGCCGCGCTTTCATCGGGCAATACTTACTGGTATGAGACGCCGATTTCAAATTATGTTACCGATAAAATATACACATTAAAGGTTTGGGGAAAAGATAGCGTCGCAAACGAAAATTATAACACATATTTCGCATCCTTAACATTTATATGGGATAGCCAGGGACCCGCCACAACAATTTTCTATCCGCCGGCGACAAAATTGAAATCGCTTACAACAATTTCAGGAACAGCAATGGAAACGGAAGCCAATAATCCCGGAATTGTTAATAATGTAAAAATCGCTATTCGGGATACAATATTGGGCACATCTTATTATAATGGCGTATATTCATCCTCAAATTGTTGGGTGCCCGGTGTACAATGGATTGATGATGTCAACAACGACGGCGGTGCAGTGAAAGTTGACTGGGATTACAGCTTTACCGTCAATTATGAGACCAATGTCTGGACCGATAATCATGAATACATAATTTCTGCGAAAGCGTACGACCAGACAACACTTAATGAGGGCTCTGCTGCAAGTGTTACATTTACATATGACAGAACGGCGCCTGTTTCTACAACCACCTACCCGCTTAATGGTAAATATGTTCAGCCGTTTGTAACTATTTCAGGTACCGCCTCTTCGGATACAAAAGACAACGGTGTCGCTATACATTTAAGGCGAACAACCGCGCCGCAGTACTGGAATGCTCCCGGTGATAACTGGTCTGCTTCAGAGCAATGGCCCGCTGCAACAGGTGCTGCCTCATGGACAAAGGATGCTGCTGGTGTTTTTACTATTTCAGGAGCAAATGGCGAGAATTATTATCTTATCACGCGTGCTACAGATACAGCATATAATGTTGAGTCATTACAAGCCGAGCGACCTTTCACAATTGATTCCACAACGCCGACGCTGACAACTATAAAACCTGTGGCGGATAAGTATTATCAGAGAACTAATTTAGTGACCATTTCTGGCACTTCGGTTGATTTGGCAGCCACAAACCCTGGAAAATTTGATACTAATCCTGTAAAAATATGCATAAAAAATATTACAACCTCCAGATACTGGAAGGATAACACCTGGCGGCTTTGGGATGACCCGCCGGATGCGGGTGTGGCGCCGTGGAAAACAGCAGACTGGACATTTTACAATGTTGATGTGGCGACTGCGGGCTACTGGAATTATCAAATAGCGGAATCATCATGGACAAGCGGTCAGGAATACAAGATATGGGTCGGTGTTGTTGACCAGGCAACTAATAAAATTGATTATCCCGACGGTGATATTCAGGGTTCAATTGGCGGAATCAGGTTCTATTGCGATTCCGACTCGCCTGTAACCACAGTTATTGATCCTCCCAGCGGTTCAAATATAAATAACATCTCTGCACCTGCAACGATAAGCGGTGCCTGTGATGAAAAACCGATTTCACCTGCCAATAGCGCAGGGAACAAACTTGTTCAGTTAAGAATTAAACGCGAACCGACACCTGGTCTTGCTGACGGAACTTCATGGTGGGTTGCACCCGGCTGGGCAGACGATCCGGGGTATTGGAATGACGGAACGGTATATGTTGATTCCTGGACATTCAACTGGGGCTCTGCAAATATGGTTCACAAAACGACATATTACATTTATGTTCAAGCGTCCGATAAAGCACAACCCGAAAACCTTGAATCAACCGGCGGGAATATCAAATCGCAATTCTTGTATGATACAAAAGCAGGGACATCAACAATTTCCATCCCGCCGACAGGTGAACCGCATTATAAATCATTGACGACAATTTCAGGTTCCTGTTATGACGATTTCTCATCGCCGGATAAAGTGCTTGTTGAGGTTTATGATGAAACAGGTAATGTCTACTGGTCAACAGCCGGATGGAAGGCATCTGGTGAACTTTCATCAACATATTATGAAACACAGAACTTGCAACCATGGACAACTTCGTGGATAAATAACAACCACTGGACAAATCATCACAAATACAGAGTAAGAAGTAAACTCCGAGATAAATCGCAAAATCTGGAAGGTGTAAAAACGGAAAATACAAGATACTTTATTTACGATTCTACAAATCCTACATCTATTGTGATTGAGCCGGCGAATTTAGCCGAAGGTAAAAATATATCCAATATGCAGACAATTTCAGGCACCTGTGTGGATGAAGACCCCGGACTTGTTGTCGGAAGTTCAGTAGCATTCCGGCAAACAGATGTTAATGATGCCGACCTCGCTAATTCCTGGTGGAATGGGACCGACTGGACCGGTGCATCGCCGTTGTGGATGGGTATACTGCCGGAAAACTTCACACTTCTTACTGATACTACATATCAATGGAAAATAAATACAAATACAGCAACCTGGCAAAATGATACCTGGTATCGTGTGTATTCTCTATCTATTGATAAAGCAGGAAATACGCAGAACAACGGTTCTCCGGATAATTACAACAGGTTCAAATATGT
>PEYN01000005.1 GCA_002774355.1 Candidatus Marinimicrobia bacterium CG08_land_8_20_14_0_20_45_22
AAATATCAGCGGACAGATCGTACTGATTAGAGTAGGTATATAAATTTACCAGATTGCCCATTACACCCATCCGATCCGGGTTGGTTATGCAATCCAATGCTTTCAATGACAACTTGATCGCAGTTTCATTTTCATTTGCCAACATCTTCCAGACGATCATATATTGCAGAGCGCGTTTCCCAAGTGGATAATTTTCATATGAATCATACATTTTAGACAAATAACTATAGAAATCATCCCGCTCCTGATATCGATTGTCAATGTAATCTGACCGGACTATTGAGAACAACGCTACTAAAGCGGAATCTGCCTGAGTGGTTTTAGAATTGGTTGCAATCAGATTTTTGAGATGGACGATTTGCTCTTCCGGACTAAGATAGTCGGCCGGAACGGCTACTGGCTTGCTAAGCTGACCAGATGAAGTCTGTCCTTCCCATGAAGGTTGAGATTCCAATTCATCATTATAATTTACGTTTCCGTAAAATTGAGTTGAATTGGCCGGCGTTTCACCCCACCAGTCAAACCATGCTAAGATCGTAGGATTACCAGAAAGGGAATTGTAAACTTCATAACCATCATTGTCATGGACTGAATTTTGAAATATCTGGACATTAGAAATGTCGCCCGCATATATTTCACTGCTGTAGTTATTGCGAATCGTATTGTAACCGGACCAGGAATATGTATATCCAATGTTGTAAACGTCATTATATCCTGCATAAATGCCATTACGGGTTGATGTACCGCCAATGCCGTTATTTTCTATCACACTACCGTAGATATTAACTGTGTTTGAACTTACACTATAGATTCCATCCCGATCGCCATTATAAATCCTGGTACCTTCAATATCAACCTGGGGATTATTGATAGTGACGATATTATGTCGGTTGTCGTAGATCTCACAGTTTTTAATATCGAAGCCGGTGTATTCGATACGAATACCCTGGTCATTATCGTGGAGCGTACAGTTTTCGACGATATTACCGGTCGAAGGATAACCATAGTAACAGACCGCCCAATCACCATATTCGACTTCACAATATTTCATGACGTTGTTACTGCTTCTGAAATATAACCGGTTCCATGATTGACGGGTAGTACCGGAAGTTGACGTGAATAAGATTGGGCTTTGATTCGTGCCTTCGGCGATCAGATGGGCGTTGTTATAAAATCCGAGTGTATAATACCCATCCATCAACACATTGGTTCCGGGTAAAATAGTGATTGAACCACTCCCGGTAACCAAGACTGTTCCTAGCATGTGAAGGTTCCCGAACCATGTTTCGGCCGTGGTGAATGTACCGCCGGTGACCGCAGTATAGGGAAGGTAATTCGGCTTAGTTATAGTGATATACAGTGGACGGACGGTAGTTGAGAAGGTGTAACTTTGCACACCGGAAACAGCCAGATAATAACTGCTTCCGTTATCACCACTGCTGACACAGATATCACAGCCAGAAATACCGGCATTAATGACTATATTGCTACTGTTAACGGTAACAGAGGCGCTTAAAAGTTGAGATGGAGTGCCTACCCACATATTCATTTCCGGATCGCCAAAGTAATTATTCGAGTAATCCAGATAAGAACTCGAATTTTCCACTTTCGATGCGGCTACTCCCACGCCCATTTTTCTACAGGGATAACCATTCAAATCATCGTCATCGACGACATCATTGAAAAATGTTTTTTCAAGGTCAAAAGATGAACCTACCCATCCAAATCGCGTGTTTCCAGCAAACGCGACGGCATTCAGATTTTCTTCAACGATAAAAGCCTCGACAAAACCGTGCTTTAGTATCGAACTCCACGAAAAATTATAGTCATAGCCGGCAATATCACATGCATTCGAATAAACAATGTAAGGAGTGTTCTTTATATCGAGATTATCTTCCAATCCAGCATCCCAACCAAAATCTGGCCAATATGATATTAGACTAGCCATTGGCTCATTTACATTCATACTATCTGATGCTACAGTGATTTCGGCAACTCCACCATGGTTAGAAAATAATATTAATCCATAATCATTGGTATTCATGTAATTAATAACATTAGCGGCCTGAGGATATGTAGCTTCACCCCACTCTATATCTTCTTCAATAATTGTTGTTGACCAAAACGATTCTGTAATAGCATCTATTTGTTCTGCTTGAGAAGGATTGTAATACCATTGCATATGATCTGCCTGAGTATGTAAGGCATTTCCAAGATAAGTAAAATTTCCATCATTCGGGTAAAGTACATAATTCAAATATTTTTTAGTCCAGGTATCAATTTCCTCTGCGGAAGATACTAATAAACGACCAATGAAAATCTCGGGGTAGTAATCTGGATCATCGTTATTTGGTTCACCATATCTTGGTTTACCCTCTAAATTAGCAAATGCATTATCCGGGCGAACATATGATCCATAATAATCATCATCTACTTTCCAATCGCCATTAAAATCGGCATAATATAGATCAGTAGGAATTATATAATATGGGACCTCTTCCCGTAGGATTAGATATGAATTTAAATCCGGATTATCATACGTTGAAGCTCCATATCTAATAGGAATGACTTTATTATTGCCACCTAAAAGTACCCACATTGTATTAGTCGTGCTATAATAACCATCAGACAGATATTGGCGAATTGCTCCTGCCGTATCTGTAATTCCAGATATGTAATCTGTCGACTAACTACTCATTATTTCTTCGACAGTCACAATTCCAATGTCGAGACCTTCACGTATTTTCAATGATACAAAGTCGGCAAAGGATGGTTTCAATGCATTATTAGTGATAACGACATATTTATAAAATTCAGGGATTGTCTGAATTTTAGAAGTTTTTTCGAGCGGCTTACTGGTCGCCGGTTTTACCTGATAAAGAGATATATCCAATTTATTATCCACAAGTCTGTTGATAATCGAGTCGTAATATTTTTGATATTTTTTTTCCGACATACCGGAGACTGAATGGATTTACTTTCGACCGTAAAGTTTAATGTGATATTGATTTCACCAATAAAAGTTACCATACCCTCTTTGGGAACATATCGAATTGGTGTAACCAATAATTGAACGATATGTGTCGCTCCATCGAAATATCCATCTTTATTGATCTTTACGATCTCTTTCGGAAAAATATCAGATGAATTATATATCTCTTCATTCGGAGAAACCCATTCAGATTTATAGTCGATTGATGTGGGTTCCGGATATTGTGTTGGATAAATTTTATATGTTCCGATCTGTTTTTGGTCGGTTATTTTAGTATCCACACTCGAGATAGATTTTCCAGAGGGGATAATCAGGTTTACTACTATTGCCGGTAGCTCAGGTTCCCCCGGACTGGTGTAAACCAATGCCTTTGGATAATTAAATCTAGCCCACTCTCCCTTCGATGTTTGTGTCAGATTTGTGTAATCGAAAGTCACTCTATGGATTACTTGTCCGACAAGAATCTGAACAGAAAAAAACATAACAACCAAGAAGGCCACTTTTTTCATGATTTCCTCCAACTTTTTGAATTTGCTATTCACTTAATCTGTCCTGGCAATATTACCAGACAATCTTATTGTTAAAATCATTTATCATTTCAACAAAACCGTCTTTATTACAGATTGTGCATTTTCGCATTTCATCTGGATAAAGTAAACTCCTGATGAAATCGTACCTGCATTCCATTGTAAAGAATATTTACCAGAATCATAATACCGATCAGTCAGAATTGTAATCTCACGGCCATAAAGATCATATACAGTGATTTTAACATTTCCCGAAGTAGATATTTCAAATGGAACAACCGTATTGACATTAAATGGATTAGGATAATTCAATTTTAAAGAAATTTTGTCTGGTTTCAATTTCTTTGGATGCTCTATTTTATCAGTAATAACCGGAAATGGTTTTTGCGAATAGATATCTATATAATTAAAGGTTTCACCAAGTGGTGGAACCCTTCTAAGAAAAATTACTTCATCGATACTATCACCATTTAAATCAACTGTTTCTTTCAACGACATTCCTGATGAATCTTCTGCGAGAAATAATACTGTATCGGGTTGGGTAAAATCATTTCCGTTCAAATAGGCACAAACGTATAAAGTGTCATTATAGTTACCCGATTCGACCAGAATATCTTTATTCTCATCATCATTTAAATAACCTTGCACAAAACCGCTAAAAGTAAAATCAAGTGTATCAATTGTTATATCGTTAAAATCTTTATTACCACGTATAAGCAAAGAATATTGTTTGCCGTCAATATTTAAATACTCAGTTAATAGTATACCATATTCAGAGTTATTCCAACCGGATATATATTGTGTATTTGAACCGCTCCAATTTTCTGATTCATATTGAAAAGCGGGCTCGGTCGATAAAGTATCACCTCCTGAATAAATATACAGTTTGGCAGGTTTATCTGACTGAGCATATTGCGTACTCACGATCCAGTCATCGTAACCGTCATTATTCATATCTCCGCATAAAATTGTACTGCCATAGTTTGCAAATTCATCAGGACTTTGATAATACCAGTCCGGTTCATCATCGAGCGTATCGCCACCGAGGTAAATATAGACTCTTCCATATGAGGCGTACCAATCATCTGGCGCTGTAATTATAAGGTCATCATAGCCATCGGCATTTAAATCTCCGGTTACTAAGTAACCAAAACCATAACGAGCCCCTTCACCGTAAAGTACAAGATCGGCAATAGAATCTGGTCCACTTGGACTTCCGAGATAGATCGAGGCACGGCCCTCTTTTAAACCACCAGCCCATAGATTAGATAGAACATAATCAGTATAGCTATCTCCGTTAAGATCCATATCGCCGAATAAATATGTAACTGCTCCCATGTACCTATATTCCCATAAAGTAATGTCTGGCTCGATATCAAAAGGAGAGCCGCCATAGAATACGTCTACTCTATCAATCCATGGATACGGATACGATGAATCCGGGTAACTACCACAGGTCACCGCAAGATCATTAAATCCGTCGTTGTTAATATCGCCTATATTGCTTATCGAACTGCCAAACTGATCCCCATAGTAGTATCCAGGTATGCTAACAACCTTTTCTAAATGAATAGCATCATTAGTGTACAGAACTCCTGCCGAAATGAATAAACATACGATTAATTTAAAATTTTTCATTAATAATCTCAGTATTTATGGAACGCGTTTTGATTAAGACATGCACCAGCGAAAAATGGAAAAGTTCGGATCGCACCTCTCCCGCATGAGTTGTTCATGGAAAATGAGAGACACTTTTTACAGACCGAAACAGATTGACCGTTTAAGTCTGACTTGAGAATGGGAAGAATGATTGTTCTTTCTTCCGGGACACTAGATCGATACATCGCTTCACCTTTATAAATAAATTGCTCCACGATTCTATCTGAAAAACTTGAAATTCCAAAAAGCACTTTGAAGGTCATGGATGCCGGGGAGGTCGTCCGTCCCTTCTGTGACACTATCGCCCATTCAAGAAACAGAAACATTTTACATTAGGGAATCTTTAAATCAAACAATTATTTTGCGCGGGAGAAATAAACCACGAATCCCGAACAATATCGGGACAAGTTAATACGGAACCCCACAAAGTGCGGGGAAATGAGAGAAGACAAATTAAGGTTAAGATTAAGATTGAGCGTCACCCTGCCCGGCATCCATGAAATATCTGAATATTTGTTTGCCTCGCTCATAACACCGTCAGAATCACAGATTACGCTGATTTAGGGATTCCACAGAATTTTTTTTATCAGCCATATTTTCTATAATCAGTGTAATCAGCGCAATCTGATTAATCAGCGATTCAGACATTTTCCCCTTTGCGTCAGATTCTCAAATCTGATGCGGAACATAAATAATACAAAATCCTTTCATAACAAATCAGCGTAATTCAGCGTCTGTTGTTATCTATCTTTACCTTTTCTTCATATCTTCGTGACTTTGTGGTTAAAATCAGCGTCTTTCTGCGTCCAGCCTTTTCGTCTCTGACGGAATTTACTGTATATATTCGCTGACCGTCTCGACTGCTTCGACGACTACTTTTGCATTCTTACGGATCACGAATTCGCTGAGTCCGATCTCCGAATCGGAATTTCCCCAATCATAAGTGTAACCGAGCCGCGTCCACGGATAGGCGGTTTCCGTCGGTTCGGGATAGTAAGAATAGATAATGTTGTTATTGAACCACGTCTTGTAAAGTTCGTCTGTTCCATCGGGAAATGTGAGTTCGGCAATTTGATCGGTAATTTCCGCATCCGGCGTCGGTCGGAAAAGATCGTCCGGTTTGACCCAGATTTCCGCGAAATAGAAATTTCCTTCAACATCCGGCATTCCGAGTAATTGTTCACATCGGAGAACCGGATCTGTTTGCTCTTTGGGGTGATCGGCAAACCAATCCTTGAGTTCGGGAACGGCAGTCACCCATGTTTCGCCCCACCACATTGTCACGGAACTATCGACGGGATATGAAGAATCGTATTTCGTCAGCGTCGCGACGAGGACATACGATTCGCCGCCGATCTCTTTCCATGATAAATAAGTATTCGTCGGCAAGATCGCGATCAGATCGTCTGAAATCTCGTCCGCTTCGGCGACCATCGCGTCCTCGACCGCAGACTGATACATCTCCGTCAACGATTCATTTTCATCGTTATTTTCGACTTCATCCGAACAGCCGAAAACGTACAACATGAAAACCGCAACAAGCAGGAAACGGATGCGAAATGTACAAGTCTTCATTTCAAGTTCTCCTGAATTCACTTATTCGTCGAGAAAAAGAGACGCGCATAGATGTAAGCAATCGACTCATCTAAAACCATCCGGACGCCGTCGCTGGATTTCCACCATTTTTCCGGTGTGAATCCAACCTGATGCGAGGCAATGATCCCGACCTTAAAATCCTTTCCCAACGCTTTTTGATAGAGTAATTGGCTTCGGCGGGCGTGCGGTCCGAGCGAAAGAACGTCGAGCGACTTTACCGTCGTGTCGGATGTGACCAAATATTCTTTAAAAGCAATTGCCGAGGCAAATGTCCTGTCTTTGTCAGCTTTGGCGTAAGGAACGGCGATTACGCGTTTTTCGTCGAAGCCGATTTCTTTCAGTGTTGCCTTTGCCAGTTCTGCATTCGTTTTATATTTCGATAAAAAATAACCTTGCTGAAGCGGTCCGCCGGTCGTGTAGATTTTTTCATATTTACCATCCAGAAAGATTTTCGTCACTTCCTGAATTACATTATCCGGCAACCAGCCTTCGACAACGAGCGTCTTTCCGCCGGAAGGTTCCGTAACCGCCAGAAATGGATAGAGATTTTTAATACCTAAATCAATTAAGGTGAAAACTAAAAAGATCACGATCAGCCAGACTCTTGCTGAGGTCGATTTGGCGTCTTTTTTTAAATGTAATGTTTGCTGGTTAAACTTTTCTTCCATTTTTTTCCTCCTGATCTTCGGTTTTAAGTTGATATTCGACAAGCATTTCACGGAAAAGGACATATCGAATTAATTCATCCATGCTGAACACGACCTGAACATTTTTCATGTAATCTGGAACGGGAAATTCGACATTTTCAGTGATTTTCATCGAGCCGTCTGCATTGAACAGCGTCAGAAATTCCGCTTTTTTCATCGAAGTTGATGGAAAATACTGCACGCAAAACTTGCGATCCATATCGTGATAGAGAAATGAAACCGGGATGTAGGCTTTATGACCGCATGATTCACAGACGAATAGGTTAATTTCGCCATCAAAAAGTTTGCTCTTTTCGTGCGGATTCAGACTCACGTTCAGCGAATTCCAGATTTGGACGATTTGTTCGACTCCGCATTCGGGACATTTAACGGTTCGATCTTCGTAAAACGACATGATGATTTTTCTCCGATCGTCAATTTTGAATGTTCAGGACATCGAAAACGAATGTGTATTCAAAGGCGAGATCGCGGAGATAATCGTATCGTCCGGTCGCCGAGAAATGTCCTTTTCCCATGTCGGTTTTCAGGATCAATCGGTTATTATCCGTTTTCAATGCGCGAAGTTTTGCCGTCCACTTTGCCGGTTCCCAGTATGCAACGCGCGGATCGTTGAGACCCGCAGTAATTAGCAGATTCGGATACTCTTTTGCCACGACGTTATCATACGGCGAATAGGTTTTCATATATTTATATTCTTTGAGAATGTTCGGATTTCCCCATTCTTCGTATTCGATAACCGTCAATGGAATCGTCGGATCGAGCATTGTGTTGATAACATCGACAAACGGGACATGCACGACAACCGCTTTGAACAATTCCGGGCGCATGTTGACGATCGCGCCCATCAGCAAACCGCCGGCGCTTCCTCCTGAAGCGACCAATTTGTCTTTATTTGTATATTTCTGAGCGATGAGATAGTCGGCGCAGGCGATGAAATCCGTGAACGTGTTTTTCTTCTTCATCATCTTGCCGTCGTCATACCATTGACGCCCCATCTCGCCGCCGCCGCGAATATGCGCGATGGCGTAAACGAAACCTCTGTTCAATAGACTTAATCGCGAAGATGAAAAGGTGGGATCGGTCGATGAGCCGTAAGAACCGTAAGCATAGAGGAACAACGGTGCGGTTCCGTCTTTTTTCAATCCTTTTTGATACACCAGCGAAATGGGAATTTGTTTCCCGTCACTCGCCGGTGCAAAGATGCGTTCGGTGACATAATCGGACGAAGTGAACTCGCCCAGCACTTTGTCTTGTTTCTTCAATTCGCGCGTCTTTGTTTTGAGATTATAATCGAAAACAGATTTCGGCGTGATCATGGACATGTAAGTAAAGCGGAAAACTTCCGTGTCGAATTCGGGATTATTGGACGGGAAAACGGAATAGACAGGTTCCGGGAAATCGATGTAATGAGATTGCCCGTCCGCCAGATTCGTCACGAGGATTTTTTCAAGTCCGAGTTCACGTTCGTAAACGATCTGATAATTTCGGAAAAAGTCCACGCCTTCCAATTTCACGTCGGAACGATGCGCGATAACCTCTTTCCAGTTTTTTCTCTCGAATGCGGCAATCGGCGCTTGCATCAGTTTGAAATTCAGCGCGTTTTCGTTGCTTATGATGTAGAAATAGTCGCCATGATGATCGACATTATATTCGATGCCGCTTTTGCGTTTGGCGATCGATGTCGGTTGGGAAGTCGGCTGGTCGGCGCGGATAAAATAAACTTCCGTTGTTGTCATCGAACCGAGTCCGATCATCAGGAATTCCTCGCTTTTCGTCTTGAAAAAGTTCATATAGAATGCTTCATCGGGTTCTTCAAAAACCAGTGCGTCGTTTTTCGGATCGGTTCCGATCTCATGCCGGAATAATCTATACGGGCGGCCGATGCTGTCGAGCGTCGTGTAAAAGAAAGTTTTATTGTCGTTAGCCCATTCAGCGCCGTAATAGGTATTCGGAATCGTTTCAGAAAGCGTCCGACCGGTGCCCAGGTCTTTGAAGCGTAGATCGTACTGTTCCGAGCCGTTTGCATCGACGGAATAAGCGAGAATCCGGTGATCCGGAGAAACATTATAGACGCCGACTTCAAGATACGAATGACCTTTGGCGAGTTCGTTTTGATCCAGAAGAATCTCTTCGGCGGCGTTCAAATTTCCTTTTTTGCGACAATAAATCGGATACTGTTTGCCTTTGACGGTGCGCTGATAGTAAAAATAATCGTCCTTCCGGGATGGAACCGACAGGTCGGTTTCCTGAATCCTTCCGAGCATTTCTTTATACAGTTTTTTCTGGAGTTTTTCCGTATGCTTCATGACGGATTTTGTGTAAGCGTTTTCGTCTTCGAGATACTTGATGACTTCCGGATTCGTCTTGTCGCGCAACCAGTAATAGTTGTCCACCAGCGTATCGCCATGGATGACGGTCGTATTTGGGATGATCTTTGCAACCGGCGGTGTTGCGGGTTGTTTCGGCGAACAGGCAGAGAACAGAGCAAAGGCGAGAATCAGATACGCCGGATGAAATCGGCGGGCGGCGAAGCGAAGATTGAACATGATAAATATCCTCGGTTTAAATATTGGTTTTATCTTCTTTCAATTCTAACGGATAAATTTACTCGCGGACAACGCAATTCACAACGACCGACTTATCGGGAATGCAACTCTTCGTACATCCGGTAACATGTTTCGGTCATTCCCAGCGATTCGTAGGTTTTTTGAGCGATGACGTTATGTTTCTCGACGTAGAGACGGAAACCGCAAATATCGATTCTTTCGGCGGCGAGTTCTTTGATGAATTCATACAATTTCCGGTAAATGCCCTGCCGACGAAACTTCGGTTTGACGTAAACGCTTTGAATCCACCAGAACAAACCATTCCGCCAATCGCTCCATTCGGTCGTAACCATTAGCGCACCGGCGATTTCGTCGTTCGTTTCGGCGACCAAATAAAATCCGTATTGCGGGTTGGCGAATAAGTTGTGAACGCCGGCGGTGATGATTTCCGGCGGCAGAATCTTGTTTTCCGTTTCTAAAGCCATCGCGATGTTGAACTCGATCAAATCATCGGCGTCTTTCGGTTCGGCGATACGGATGTGAAAATCCTCGGGCATTTCATTCTCCTGTTTTATTCTGAAAAGATTTTGGAAGTTTCATATTATGATGGAATGTCTCTGTTGAAAAGCAAATCCGGCGCATCGTTCATGAGATTTCTCAATTGATGTGCATCGGTGCCAAACCGGAATTCGACGCCGATTTCCTTTCCGATTTTCCAGTATCGCCGGGCAAAAGTGAAATCGTAAAAAATCGTATTCGCGTTGATCTCCCAAGCGACGTTGAACTTCTTCCCGAGTTCCATGATTTCCACGAGTTCATCGTCGGTCAACGCGGCGGTTACCTGATGACAGACCGGCAATAAATGCGGAATGTAGAAACCGATAAATGGATGAGCGATGCAATCCGCGCGTCCCGTCGGAATCAATTCGCGAAGAATTGCCAGCATGTGACTCGCATAACCACGCGGCGTTCTTTTGACCGGGTGTTTCCAGAACGATTGGTGATAATGGTTACATGAATAGAGGCGATAGGGAATTTGCCGGTTGACTTGTAATGAATCCGCAAATTTTCCGACATCGTAAGCGGAGAGTTCTGCGCCCAGTGAAATGTTCAATGATGTTTTTATATCGGTCAACTCACGCCGGTGCATGTCGATATTTTTTAAAATATCCTGATGCGGAATCGGGTGATGGTCTACAATGGCGATCGTCTTCAATCCTAATTCTTCCGATCCTTCAACAATGTTCGGGATCGTCATCGATCGGTCTGCGCAAGGCGATAAATAGGAGTGAATGTGCCAGTTGCTCGTTCGGAAAGAGTCCAATAGGGAAGAAGCAGTCGGTTGAAGGGGAGGCTGAGTCATCTTATCGATCGTTTTCATTGTCATTCATCTTCGCATGATTCTATTTAAGAAAAAACGAATTATCAAGTGGTAAATCAACAATGGATAAATGTGTGTTTAAATGGACAACGGAATCCGAGATCGAAAATCTGGGCTTTATCCTGGAGAAAAGGCGCATGGAGCAAAATTGCCGATTACCTGACGGATAAAACCCTGTCGGGTCATAGCTCGGCGACGGAAGCGCATCGTTATTCATTTATTGACAAATGCGTCGCACCGGGAATGACTTACACCTATTTGCTCAGCGATGTGAGTTATTCCGGAATCGAGAAAAAGCACGAAGATAAAACGGCAACCGTGACAATTTTTGAGGATCGGCAGAGAAACGCTGATGCTTTCAATCTCAGTATATCTTTTCCCAATCCGTTCAATGCAACGGCAATGATCGAGTACGCCATTCCCCGGAAGACTTTCGTCAGGCTCGACGTTTACAATTTGCAGGGGAAAGTAATTCTTCCGCCTGTCAACGAAGAGAAATTGCCCGGCGCGTATTCCGTTCATATCGATGTGCGGCAAATCGCGAGCGGTATGTATTTCTATCGGTTAGAAGCGGAAGGCAGGCAAATCACTAAAAAAAATGGTCGTGATTAAATGACCAATTGATTTTCAGGGGCGCGATGGTTGTTTGCTTCCAAATCTTTTGGTTAACATGGCGTCCCTGTTTCTTTGGACGATCCGACCGTCCGGATGCATCGTTTCCTTGACTTTACCGACGGGCGATCTCTTTATTCAGGTCATTTGGACAAATGTTCAAACGATTTGACCGATTGTTCAGGTCATTTAAATAGTCGGCTGAACGATTTAACCGATTGTCCAAACCGGTTGAGTAAACATCCAGATGACTTGATCGATTGTTCCAGTCATTGGAACAGTTGATCGGACGACAAAACAGTTTACTCAAATGACCCGTAAAAACATCCAATCGACTTTATCAATCGTTCCGGTCATTGGAACAATTGATAAAATGACAAAAATGTTTTGAAAAACGATCCGTGAAAAGTATCGAGCGGCAAAATAGTTTATGAAAACCGTCTGGTAACTTTTGCAAATGGTTTTTTAAATTTTGCGGATTGCTTACGAAATCTTGTAGAAGAGATAAATCGTTTGTTGGGCGGATTGATCATTTTAACAGATGACTGCGCATGTTACCCGATCTCTTTGTCGGATTTCTTCGTCTGCCATTTATTCTTATGTGGGGAGAGTCCGAATTCAACAAGCGCGGGATTTGTTTTGCCGAAATGCGCATACAGTCCGCTCCGGATTCTTCTGAAATGCTCCATCGACGCTTTTCGTTTCTGATAGAAATTCTGCGTGGCGGACAGCGCCTCCGCCGCCGCAAAGTTCTTCCGTTCAAACGACTCCCGCAGGGCATTCAAATTATTTTCCAGTGTAACGGAATTCAGCGTCGGGTTCTCGTTTAATTCCGGGTGTTGTTTCAATCCGTTCAAAATGATTTGCATATCGGCGATGAGTTTGGCGGGTTGTTTTTCTACTTTCTTGACCATTGTTCATGTTCCTTCATTTGCAGAATGAATTTAAGACAGAATGGGAAATAAAAAGAATGTTGAATTTTGAATGATGAATGGAAAGAGACGCAATTCTTTCAGCACCTGTCATCCTGAGGAGCCTATAGAACCGATGATAAATGCGATAACCGTAACAGAATCTCTGAGCGATCAAGACAACGAAAACCTTTAGCGACGAAGGATCTTGTTACATTTATCCCGGTTTAACCACAAAGGGGTACTCAATTTCAAATGGCAAATATCTCCAAAAATATTAGCGTTTATTCGTGTTCATTAGTGGTTCTATTATTGCTTAACCACGCTCTGCTAAACGGGTTTCGGTTTGTCTTAAATGAAAACGTCCTGACATCTCCCGTTAGGTCTGAGGACATGATAGGACATGAAATAAAAAAGCCCGTCCGGAAGAATCCAAACAGGCTTATAATTGTTTTGGTGTGCGTCAATGGAATTGACGCGGCGTTATTTCATTTATGGTTTTATCCTGATTGAAATTTCATCTTTCTCATCTTTTTTGTCAACCTATTTCAGGACAAGCCAAAATCCTGATTTCATCGGATATCTATAGATAGGTGCGCATGCAATGGTTAGAGCATGTTTCTATTTATATTTGAGTCAATTGTTTTTATCAATTCTGCTCGATAATTTTTCCTGAAACATACTTATGCAATATACTGGATACCAATGTCTGATAAGGCATTCCTTCTTCAACGGATTTAGATTTTAATTTTGTCAAATCACGTTCTGAAATTCTGATATTTATTCTTTTATTCTTTAATATTGTATTTCGTGCGATTTGACTGTATTTCTTCTTATCACTTTTCAAATCGGGAGAAGATTGCCATTCATCATTTTCGTAGGATTCTAGCATATCTTTTTCATAATCAGAATATTTTTCCATTATTTTATCTCCTTATATATTTTTCAGTTGCTTTTCGACTTGGAATAATTGTTTTTAAAAATACTTTTTCTTCATCCTCAATAAAAGGCACCAAATATGCATAATTTTCATACTCTATGATAAAAATAAACTGATTTGGATATTTCTCACTATTTGTATGAGCAATTATATCCAACATTTTTCCTTCTTCCAAACAACTGACAATAATTTCAAAAGAGATGTTTCTCTCTTTTTTTAACCACTGATTTTCTTCTTTATTCCAATCACAATATTTCATGACTATATTTTAATAAAATGTGTGCCCATTGTCAGTACGATATTACGATTATTTTATACTCTAACGTTGCGCCTAACCCGCCGCCCATAACAGGGAAGCCAAGTAAAACACAACTGCCAATGATTAAACAAACTGCACTTAACTTGCTTTCGCAAGTGCAGTTTGTAAGT
>PEYN01000006.1 GCA_002774355.1 Candidatus Marinimicrobia bacterium CG08_land_8_20_14_0_20_45_22
CCCCGCTTACTATCCCGCGGAAAATAATCAACGTACAGGATTCCGACATGCGTACCGTCGGCTTCCTTGACCTCGTAAACCTTAACATCTTCATGATATTTGGGGATATCGTTACGCTCGGTGAAGGTTATGCCATAGAGTTTCGTTGCGACGTTAAAAGCGCCTTGCCGCACATTTTCTAGATCAAAATACGGGCGAAGCATTTCATCATCAAGATCGAACTTCTCCTTGCGGAGTTTTTCGGTATAATAAAACCAGTCCCACGGTTTGAGTTTTAGGTTTTTCGCTTCTTTGGCCAGCATCTTCTGGAGATCTTTAGCTTCACTCTGAGCGCGTTGAAGCGCCGGTTTCCATAGTTGATTCAGCAAATTGTAAACAGCCTCCGGATTCTTTGCCATGTTTTCTTCAAGAACAAAGTCGGCGTGCGTTGCATAGCCCAGCAGATTCGCGCGTTGCAGACGCAGAGCGGCGATTCGCACCAAAATGGCTTTATTGTCGAATTCGTTGTTATGGTTCCCGCGATTGGCGTAAGCCTTGAACATTTTTTCCCGCAGGTCCCGTTTTTCGGAATATTGCAGAAAAGGCCAGATGCTGGGCGCTTTGAGTGTGAAAACCCATTTGCCCGATTTTCCGCATTCGGTAGCGGTTTCACTCGCCGCAGTGATAACCGATTGCGGTAATCCGGCGAGATCGGACGGATTTTCGATAACGAGTTCAAACACATTATCTTCCTTAAGAATGTTATCACCGAATTTGAGCGACAAAACCAACAGTTCTTCGTTAATCTTGCGGAGTTCCGCCTTTTGGAAATCGTCGAGATTCGCCCCGCCTCGCACAAATTCCTTGTAGTATTTTTCCAGCAGTGTCATCTGTTCTGTATTTAAACCCAATTGGTCTTTTTGATCGTAAACGGATTTGACCCGCTGAAAAAGTTTGGCATTCATCAAAACATCATCGCTATGCTTCGATAGCAATGGCGCAACAGTATTGGCAATATTTTGAAGCGAATCATTCGTGTTTGAGCCGAGCATATTGTAAAAAACATTGCTGACGCGCGATGCCAACTCGCCAGTGCCTTCCATAGCCTCGACCGTATTCGCGAAATCTGGCGCCTCGGGATTCTCGGCAACGGCGGCTACTTCGATGCTATCTTGCTCGATTCCGGCTTTGAAAGCAGGCAAATAATGTTCATTCTTGATTTTATCGAACGCCGGGGTTTCGAACGGCGTCCCATATTCACTAAAAAACGGATTGTCAATCTTTTTACTGCACGACATAAATAGCAAAAAAATTCCACACAGTACGAAAACGGTTTTTTTCATCGTAAAGCTCCTTAAAATATTGTGAGATTATTATCGTTATAAAAGTCAAAATACTACCCTAAAAAACTGCATAAATATACATGCTCGCAAACTAAACTTGGAATAAAATTATTTAAGCAGTTTTGAACGTCGCTTTCAGGTCAATGCTGGCTTTGGATTGATTCAGATTTTCGAAATCGCCGGTGGCCTGATTAAAATGGTAATCTCGTTTCCAATCGGTCTGATTTTGCATAATAGCACTGACAGCCGAAGCGATACAACGGATTTCGGTTTCGGTCATGGTCGGATGTAGGGAAATGCGCACCCAGCCGGGTTTGCCGCTCAGATCGCCTTTATCAATGAGGTCAGTAATTTCCTTCGACTGTTTATTATCGATATGCAGTAAATCGTGACCGTAAGTTCCTGCGCACTGGCAACCACCGCGCGTCTGAATCCCGAAATGGTCGTTGAGCAGGTGTACGAGTAGATTGTGATGCACTGCCCGGCTGTAAAATGAGACAAAGCCGATGCGGTCGTGGTTTTGCGCCTCCAGAACGGTTATTTCCTGAATTTGGGCGAGTTCCGCCATCAGCAGTTCGGTTAAAATATGTTCCTGAGCGATGAGATTTGTCGTTCCCATCTCCTCTTTCAGCAGAATGGACAGCGCGGCGCGGATAGCTTGCAGAAAACCCGGCGTTCCACCATCCTCGCGCATTTCAATATCATGATAAAAATAATGCCCGCCCCACGGATTCGTCCACAACACGGTTCCGCCGCCCGGATGATCCGGAATGCGATTGTCGTATAGCTTTTTATCGAACAGGATTACACCGGACGAACCCGGACCGCCCAGAAATTTATGCGGTGAAAAGAAAATCGCGTCTAATTTCTGTTCCGGTTTTGCGGGATGCATATTTACTTCGACATACGGCGCCGAAGCCGAGTAATCGGCAAAGCAGAGCCGACCGAATTCGTGCATGATCTCCGCCATCTCGTGGATCGGCGTAATCAAGCCGGTGACGTTCGAGCAAGCTGTGAACGAACCGATAATCATTTTGCGGTCGCGATTCAATTCCAAGATAGTACGCAGGTGATCGAGATTGGGCAAACCATCCGATTTTTTACTAAGCAGAATCGTATCGCAACAACATTCCTCCCAGGTCGTCTGGTTGGAATGATGCTCCATGTGAGTCAGAATGACGAGCGCCTTTTCCTGCGGCGGAATCGCAATCTTTCCCCGGAATTTATCCGGCAAACGCAGACCAAGCAGGCGCTGGAATTTGTTGACGACGGCCGTCATGCCGAATCCGGCGAACAACAGAATATCGTCACTTCCAGCATTGACATGTTGCTTGATGATGCGGTGCGCCTGATGGTAGGCGTCGGTCATGATCGTGCCGGTCAGAGTCGTCTCGGTGTGCGTATTGGCAACGTATGGTCCAATCACATTGGCTATGTATTCTTCAATCGGCCGATAAAGCCGCCCGCTGGCCGCCCAGTCGGCATACAGAATCGGCAGGCGACCGCCGGGAAAATCGTACTGCTGGTCACAGCCGATGATGTGACGGCGAAATTTTGCGAAGTATTTTTCTAAGTTGGTCATAGAGTCCCAATCAATTATATTTTCATTTCCAGGGATTAAATATCTCTACGTTGGCTGATTCAAAATCGGTGGTATTTCTGGTAACTAAAACTAATTCATGACTGCTTGCAGTTGCAGCGATTAAAGAATCAATTGCAGGCAGTGTACGACCTTTTTGTTCGAGTAAAGCCAATTGCCTGCCCCAGATAATCATCACTTTTATATCAAGTAGTAAAATACGTTTTTGAAATCGGATTAGTAAATCTTCGTGAAGCCATTCAGATATTTTCTTTTTGCGGATTGAGTCTGATAGTTTAGCAACGCCTTTTTCAATCTCACCAACAGTTATGACGGAAAGGAACAGGTTATCCTCGTCAATACTCTCGAGCCATTGTATTACTTTTCGATTCGGTTGTTTTCGTACCATCTCGGAAATGACGCACGTATCCAACAGGTACTTCATAATTCCGTTGACCGCGAATTATCCGTCATCCGTTCAATTTCCAAGTTCACGCCGACCAACGGCGAAGATTGAAAAAATTCCGTGATCCGCGAACGTTTTTGTTGCAGATTTTTATAGTCTTGAACAGAAATAATCACCGCCGTAGCCGCACCATGTTTGGTGACAATTTGCGGACCATTTTTCAACGCCTCGCCAATCACTTCGCTGAACTTGTTTTTCGCATCCTGGATTTGCCATGTTCCTTTCATTTCTCACCTTCTGGCTATTCTGTCCAGAATTTAAAGATTCAAACAACTGAATGCAATTATTAATTATGTTGACTTGAAAATCATTACCTACGCTTATAATAACACCATAAAGTTTAGTAAACATTCCTTGTAAAACTACGCCGGATTTTCTACTTTCCAGTGAGATGTGGAAACAGCGACAATCAGGAAAAATAGGTAGTGTTCCGCTGATTTTGTCTTTTTTCACGATTTTTCCGCTCTTCGCCGCAGAACCGGTTCCGGCCGATAGCCCCGAATACTATTTCCGATTTAAAATTCACGATCGCGCCGAATTGGCCAGGCTGACCCGCATTATTTCCATCGATAATGTCCTCGATTCGGTCGTCACGGCTTATGCCAATCGCCAGGAATTTGCGGCTTTTGAGAAACTCGGCTACTCGTGCGAAATTCTGCCGCATCCCGGCTCGCTGTATCAGCCGCGCATGAGTAAATCGCTGAAAGAGGCTGAAAACCTCGACTCCTATCCCACCTACGAAAATTACGTCACTATGATGAACCAGTTCGCGGCTGATTATCCCCAAATCTGCCGGGTTGAACGCATCGGCTATTCGGTACAAGGCCGTGAACTACTGGCCGTTAAAATCTCCGATAACGTCGCCGCCGATGAGATCGAACCGGATTTGTTCTATACCTCGACCATGCACGGTGACGAGGTCGTCGGTTATGTCCTAATGCTCCGTCTGATCGACTATTTATTGACGAATTATGCAACCGACCCACAAATAGCAAAACTGCTCGACAGCGCTGAAATCTGGATCAATCCACTCGCCAATCCCGATGGAACCTATGCCGACGGTAATTCGACGGTTTTCGGCGCGACGCGGTACAATTCCAACAGCGTCGATCTAAACCGCAATTTCCCCGACCCGGCATACGGCGCTCATCCGGACAGAGAAAATTATCAACCAGAAACCTCGGCAATGATGGAATTCGCCGAAAAGCATCATTTTGTACTCTCGGCAAATTTTCATGGCGGCGCCGAAGTCGTGAATTATCCATGGGAAACCTGGGTGCGGCTTCACGCGGACGATTCATGGTTTCAAACGCTCGCGCATCAGTACGCCGACACAGCCCAGCAATTCGGTGGAACCGGTTACTTTGATGATTCAGCGTTCGACGACGGCATCACAAATGGTTATTGCTGGTATCCCGTTCATGGCGGCAGACAGGATTTTATGACCTATTTTCAAAACTGCCGGGAAGTCACGATTGAAATTTCCGATATCAAAATGCCTGCCGCTGAGGCACTGGATTATTTTTGGGAGGCAAATTTCCGCTCGCTCATTCATTTTCTCGAAAATGCCCTATTCGGGATTCATGGAATCGTCACCGATCCGTTCGGAATGCCGTTAAATGCAACGATAACGCTGATCGGCCACGACGCCGACAATTCGGAAGTTGTTACCGATCCGGATTTAGGCGATTATTATCGTCTCTGTTCGCCCGGAACTTACCGGATGAAAATCGAATCGGATGGATTTTTTTCCGCGGAGATCGATTCCGTAGTCGTTACGGCGGATCATCCGACGATTCAAAATATCCGCCTGAAAAAAGATTGTCTGGCTGGCGATGTAAATCAGGATGGTTTCATCGATGTGACCGATCTTTTACGCGTCGTTCGCTATTCACTCAATCGCGTTCAGCCGGACGAACAGCAAAAATTTCCCGCCGATTGGAACGCAGACGGTCGCATTGACCGACAGGATATTCTGGGAATCGTAAATGTCATTTTGAATTCGTCAAAATGATTTATATTTTATGCACGATGAAATTTTTATATCAAAACACCAAAATAAATAGACCGCCGTGTCTACTGCTGGCGATTCTTTTCCTTGGCGGATGCGCCGCGCACCCGACGATCAGCCCAATTCCGCTGAAGAAAGGCGAAGTCTTTACCGGTGTCACGCTATCAACCGAAAACGTTCTGCCGATGTTCGTCTATCGAAAGGGTTTATCAGAAACCAGCGACTTTGGCATTCGCGTTGGGCTTCCGATCTATGGCACCGGCATCGATTATTCTCGCGTCGTCTATTTCCGGAAAAATGCGTACGACATTCTGAATTTCGCCTTTTCCATCACGCCGAATTCCAACTTCGATATGACTTACTACTCCGTGAAAAGACTCTCCGGCAAACCGCAGAATTCCTATTACACCGGCTTCCGCGCGATGATCATTCCTCACGGCATAAACGATCAGCGTTCAGTACGCGTCGGCTTCTTGATGGGATTGAATTTTTCCCGAAAAGTCGGCGTCGAACTGGGCTATTTCCACGACCTCGACCGTGGACAGCCACTCGAATATATTCTCAGCTCAAAAGCGCACAACAATCCGAAATATCCGGCGGTGACCGAATACGGTTTCCCAACGGAGAATTCGCGACTCGCGGGACTCTCTTTCCAGCTTTCTTTCAACACTAAAGTCTTTCAGAAAAAAAGCAAAACGAAGTAATTGGATTTCCGTCACACCACACAACCGACTAAAAGGATAAATTGGATGCGGAAGTTTGTTAGATGAAACGAACCATTTTAAACATCGCCGCCCTCCTGCTCCTCGCCGCAATATCGGAAATGGCAACCGCCGATGTCCGATTGGTTGAACCTACACAAACGTTGACGCCGTCCCGAATTTCACTTTCTCGGCCAAAAACAGACGAATTGACAATTGCGCTTCAAACAGGCGAGTTAGCAAAAAAAATCGTTCAGGACTCAACGGGCGAATTTTTAAAATTGGCGATGAAGGGCGAAAGCTACACGCAGGAAATCGGCAAGGCGCGTTTACCTGTCATTCGTCGGATCGTTTATCTTCCGGAAGGTTCGGAAATTTCTGTTCGGCTGATTCACACGACGGTCGAGACGGTCAATTTGGAAGAAATCGCCGGACATTTGCCAATTAGCCCGGCGCAACCGCCGATTCCAAAATCGTCAGCAAATCCAAATCGCCCGTTCATTATGAATCGTGAGTTTTACGAAAAGGACACGATTTATCCCGAAAATCCGGTTCGCATCGTTGGAGAATTTCAGATGCGAAATCATCGCGGCGTCATTGTTGAAATTTGTCCAGTGCGATATAACCCAAAGCAGGGCATTTTGAGCGTTTCGACCGATATGGAAATCGGAATCGAATATACACCGACCGCGAGTAAATCATCATCGATTACCGGTATTCCGGAATTCGATAAAATCGCGCAGGGAATGTTTCTCAATCCACTTGAAAAAAGTTCAACCGTGTCCGATTCCTCGCTGAATTTTCTGTTCGTCGTCGGCGACCGATTCGTTTCGCATCCGGATTTGTTGCGATATATCGCATGGAAAAAACAGAAAGGATTTTGTGTCACGGTCAAGTCGGTGACCGAGTTAGGCGGAACGGCGGTTTCCATTCGGAATTACATATTATCTGCCTACCAAAGTCAGACACCGCCTGCTTATGTTCTACTCGTCGGCGACGTTGAACATATTCCTACGTGGACCGGCGGCGAAAGCAACTCCGAAACAGACGTGGATTATACGCAAATGACGGAAGGCGATTACGTTTCGGATATTTTCTTGGGACGTTTTTCCGCACAAACTGACTCCGAACTGAGCACTATCATCAACAAGTCACTGACCTACGAATTAGCGCAGTTCCCAACGATGAATTGGCAAGATCAGGCAACATTCATCTCCTCTGATGATTCGACTTACTATTACATTCCAGAAAGTTCTCACAACTTCGTCATCGACAATTACATGACGCCTAACGCAATTGCCTCGACACACATCCGCGGACATTCCGGCGGAACAACCGCCAATATTCTAACCGAAATCAATTCCGGAACATCGGTCTGTAATTATTCCGGTCACGGTTCAAAAACGGCGTGGGGGGGGCCGGTATTTACAGTTTCCAACGTCAATTCTCTGACAAATTCGGGTATGACTCCATTCATCGTCAGTAACGCCTGCCTGACCGGTTCGTTCAGCACGATAACCTGTTTTGGCGAGAGTTGGATTCGTGCGGCAGGAAGAGGCGGTTTCGCATTTCTCGGCGCATCTAATTCGAGTTATTGGGATGAAGACGATTGGATGGAACGCCAGATGTTCGGCGCCTATTTCAATCAAAAATCCTACAGCATCGGCACGATGAAATTGGCCGGCCTGATGAATGTCGTGGAAAACTCTCCGGACTACGCCGAATATTACTTCGATATTTACAACATTCTCGGCGATCCATCCATCGTTCCGTGGTTCGGTCAGCCGCGCGTCGCCGATGTCGTTCACGAACCGGTTTTTTATTTTGGCAATGAAACGTTCAACGTTCAGGTCAACGTCAGCGGAACCGGCGAACCGAACGTGCTTGTCGCGCTGTTTAACAACGAAACGCTGATCGGTTCGGGGCATACAGATTTGACGGGAGCGGTGACAATTCCGATTGATGTTCAACCGGATTTAATCGGCAAGATATTGGTAACGATAACCGGCGTCGATCTGAAGACAGTTGTCGATACCATTGCAATCAAGAAGCCGCCAATCGTATCTATCGAACCGGACTCTGTTCGAATTTCCGAATCAACCGAAGTCCGGGTGCGCGCGATTGATTCGGAGACGTCGCAACCGATTCCTAATGTCGAAATCTCTCTGGAAAACTGGGAATTCGATTCCGTTGTTGCCCAAACGGATACGACTGGTCTCGCCGTTTTTTCGGTGATGCCTCGTTTCGGCGAAAAGATACAATTGATCGGCAAACGTAGTCCCGACCGACTTATTCTTTTTACTGGTTCATTGAACGTGATCGGCGGAATCGTTTTTCAACAACCGGACATTTCAGCAAGCGTCGAATCTATCGGTCTGGTTGGATCGTTGACCACGGATTTTGAAGGAATCGTTTCGGCATCGTGCGCTGAATCCGGTATCCGATTATTCGTCAAAGGATGCGGCATCGATACCTCCGCCGCCGCGAATTCCCTCGCCGTAACGCCGCGAGTGACCGGCGAATTGCGCGCCGCCATTACAAAATCCGAATATGACATTTATGAAGAATCCATTTGGGTTCAAAAAGTATCCGCTCAACTTTCCGGCGTCGTGCAGGATTCAAGCGGCAATGGTTTGCAAGGCGTCAGCATCTCCGGCTTTCTTCTTCCTGATTCGGTGAATGCGACTTTTAATGTGACTTCCGGGCAATCGGGGACATTTTCAACCTCTTCGCAACTGAGCGTCGGAAACTATCTGATCCGCGCGGAACTGTTCGGATACAAACTTTTTTTAGAACGATTATTCTTAAAATGCGGCGAAAATCTTACCACGATCGTTATGCAGGCAGACTCCGGCGGCTGGCTTTCGGGCAAAATCACCGAAACCGTAACGAATCTTACACTCGACGCGACGATCAAAATCGACCGGCAATCCATTGACGAATGGATTAGTTACACGTCTGTCACTTCCGACGATTCGACCGATGGAAATTATCGCATCCATCTCCCTTATGGCGATTACCGTCTCGTATTTTCGTCACCGCGACACATTTCCCGGTTGCTGGTTATGACCGTTTCCCAGTCGGAATTAATAAACAACGTTTCATTGGACACGACGCGGGCAGATATTTTGATCGTGGATGATGACACGGGCAAACGAACGCCGGACAAGCAAAAGATAATCTCAGGAGAATTTTACGAAGTGAAATCGGATGTCGTCATCGCCGATAAAAGTCCATCAGCAAGCGAATTCTCGCGCATTCTGACGGAACTCGGATATTGGGTCGTTTGTGAAAAATCAGCGCTATCCGATGCATCCACATGGACGAATTACGATCTGGTCATCTGGACTTCCGGCAGTAGCACAAATCCGATCGGTGACGATCGATGTAGGATGGCTCTTGAAACCTATGTCACCGGCGGCAGGAAATTGCTCATCGAAGGCGGCGAAATCGCCTGGAAAGCTTCTACGGAAACCACATTCACAAATTTCCGGCCAAACGTTTTGCACATCGAAAGTTGGTCCAAAGATAACGCAGGCGATCTCACGCTTATGCTTCCGGATCATCCCGTTGCCATTATGCCGAATTCGCTTTCCACTATTTACGATTTTACTTCTACATCATTCGGCGATCAGGACGGCTGTCAGGTGCGTTCGGAAGCGCAGGCGATCTATTGCGGTTCCGGAATAGCCGAATATGCGGGCATCATTGCTTACGACGACAACGAAATTCCGATCGGCGGTCAAAGTTTATTCATGAGCGTGGCTTTCTATCATTTGGGCGACTCACTCGAACGAAAGGCGTTGCTGGAAAATGTCGTCTCGTGGTTGACCGCGCCGGAAAATCTGACGAAAGGCGATGTAAACCTCGACGGAAAATTTGACGTGCTGGACGTCGTTCA
>PEYN01000007.1 GCA_002774355.1 Candidatus Marinimicrobia bacterium CG08_land_8_20_14_0_20_45_22
TTTTCTCGGAACTAAAGGGAAACTTCTTAAAGCCTTGATGGAAGAAAAAAAACGAGAACGTGATCTATGAAAAAATATGTTCTTGATAGTTACGCATTGTTAGCATACGCTGAAAATGAAGTCGGATCCCAGGCGGTCAGTGAAATATTAAAAGATGCGCTTTCAGGAAAATCGACAATCTACGTTTCGGTCATTAACTGGGGAGAAATGTACTTTATTGCCCTCCGGGAAAGCGGGAAAATCAAGGCTAAATTATATCGGAATCTCTTTGAACAATACCCAATTAAAATAATAGACGCCGATCAAAAAATTACCTTATTGGCGGCCGAATTAAAGGCTACTAACAGAATTTCATACGCCGATTCATTCGCCGCAGCCCTGGCCCAGCAAAAGAACGCCGAATTGGTTACCGGCGATACGGAGTTCAAACAACTCGAGAATCAAATCAAGATCGTATGGATATAAAAATGCCAGAGAGCAGATTACAGTTAATTAAAACCATTACCGGCAACATTTCCCGACCTTTCGTCAAATATCCAAAAGGCGAATCCGAAGGACACGTCGAAATTCACCGTCCGGATGGAGTCGTTCAGCCGTTGGTTAGTATCATTATTCCAACGGTCGGCGCGGCGAGGAACGATTTCCTGCCGAATTTACTGAACCAAATCGCGCAGCAGACATACCGGAATTTCGAAATGATTATCGTGATTGGCGATTCGCGACAGGGACGCGCCATCAATTGCGGCGCGGCGCTGGCGTCCGGAAAATATCTCATGACATTCGATGATGACACGCGGTTAGGTTCGGACGATCTGATCGAAAAAATGGTGCAGATCGTTTCTACTCACCCGGAGGTCGGCATGGCAGGCGTGGCGAATTTAGTACCGGACGATGCTGGATGGTTCGTCCGCCGTATAATGAAAGAACTTCCGCGCCGGACGTCGTCGATAGTCGATGAAATCACCGAAAGCGATCTGGCCGAGCATCCCTGTTGCATGATTCCACGCGAAGTTTTCCTGCAGGTCGGCGGGGAAAACGAACTGATCCCGCGCGGACTCGATCCGTATCTGCGCCGGGAAATCCGCAATGCCGGATTCAAAGTCGTCGTCCTGCCCGGGCTATTCATTCATCACCTGCCGCCGCAGACATTTAAAAAATTCGTCCGGCAATTTTATCGCAATGGCAGAATGGCGGCATACGTCAATAAATTTTATCCGCAATTTGTCGTCGAATTGCCGACGCAACACGGCGAAGAAGTCCGGGAAAAACGGTCGGTTCAGCTCCGGGCAATTTCTTATTTTTGGAGACTGCTCAAATCTGTTCTCACCTTAAAAGTTTTTTATCTTCTAAGTTTGGTTTTATATTTGTCCGGTTATTTGGTCGGTTATTTATTCCTGAGAGAAAATGGTGTCTGAAAAAAGATCGCTTGTCATTCCCAACGATTTTCCGCCAGTCGTCAGCGGCATCGCGACCTATTTCTATGAAATCTGGCGATATTTCCCAACAGAAAATCACTACATTTTATGCCCGAAAGACAACGGTTGGAAAGCATTCGACCGCGAGGCAAATCTCAACGTCATCCGTCGGAGAATTCCATCCGGCGATTCTATAACGGCCAAACTTTTAAAGGGAAAATTGTACGCGTTTTGGGTTCTGATTTTACACCTGAAATACCAGTTCGATGTCATTCATTGCGGACAGGTTCTTTCATCCGGTTTCGCTGGATGGCTGATGAAAAAACTCTTCCGTGTCCCTTACGTCGTTTATGTTTACGGTTCGGAGACTTTTCGGTTTGGCAGAAATCCAATTTTCATTCGGTTTATCAGGATCATTCTAAAAAACGCCGATCTGATTGTTCCAAATAGCCATTTCACACGAGACGAATTTCTGGCGCTGGGAATTTCGCCGAAGAAATTTCGGATCGTGACGCCGGGAGTTGATACGACTCGATTTAACATTGGAATAAAAGACGCGGCTTTACTAAAAAAATATAACCTTGCAGGGAAAATTGTTCTGCTTACGGTCGCTCGTCTCGATGAACGCAAAGGACACGATATGGTCATCCGCGCTTTGCCTGCGCTGGTGAAAAAATTTCCGCAGATTGTCTATCTGATCGTCGGTAAAGGTCGCGAGGAAGCCCGGCTGAAACAGATCGCTGCCGAAAACGGCGTGACTGATTATGTCATTTTTTGCGGATATGTGGCGGATGCGGATTTGCCGAAATTCTATCAACTCTGTGATATTTTTATTTTACTGAATAGACAAACGGCTGATGATGATCGTCTTCGCGGCGATTATGAAGGTTTCGGAATCGTTTTCCTTGAAGCGTCCGCTTGCGGAAAGCCGGTCGTCGCTGGCAACTATGGCGGCATTGCCGACGCAGTTGTGGATGGTCAATCGGGCTTTATCCTGAACCTTCGGGACGGCACAAGCGGCGAAATCGTTCAAGGAACACTCGAACGACTCATCAGCCAGCCCGAACTAAGAGAAAAACTCGGCCGTTTTGGGCGACAACGCGCGGTCGAATCATTCGACTGGACGTTGATAAGTAGGGAAATTAGCCAATTGAAAGTTGGAAGTTGAAGATTGAACCCCGCCGTTGGCAGGGGATAATTTCAAATAGCAAATTGCAGATTTCAAATTGGGCGCTTAATTGTCAGCCTGAGCTACAAGTAGAAAAAGTTGAAAATTGAAAATTGAAAATTTGTCACGACGCATAACCCGAAACCCGTTAACCGAAACCCGAAACCCGTTAACCGAAACCCATAACCCGTTACCCAAAACCCGTAACCCGTTAACCAAAGCCCGTAACCCGTTACCCGTTACCCGTTACCCGTTACCCGTTACCCGTCACCCGTCACCCGTTACCCGTCACCCGTTACCCGTTACCCGTTACCCGTTACCCGTTACCCGAAACCTGTAACCGATGACCTAAAAATGACTGAACTTAATCTACAACATCTATCCCGACCCGAAGCGTTTCAGACGACGATTTCCGTCAAAGTCCGCGCAAAGGCGCATGATATCGCCACGGATTTGCACGGCAAAATTCTTGACGTCGGTTGTGGCAACGGCATTTTTCTCCTCGAGTGGAGCGCCGGCGCCGACCAATTGACGCAACTCTTCGGACTGGATTACGACGGCGATGCGCTGAACGAAGCGAAACTCATTTTCAAGGACAATCATCTCCCGTCAGATAGATTTATCCGTGGAGACGCTTTCCATCTGCCTTTTCCGGAAAACACGTTCGACGCGGTCTTCTGTCTGAATACGCTGATCAACATCCACCCGTTTTCGCGCGTGTCGGCGCTTTTATCGGAACTACAACGCATCTGTAAAAAAGGCGGAAAAATCGTATTTGATTACCGCAATTCCTACAATCCCGTTTTAAAAAGCCGCTACATTTACAATTCGATGAGTGGCAGATTAACGACGCACGCACACAAATGGGCGGATTTCGCCGAACTGCGGGAAAAATTGGGAATCCGACATGCCAAAAAAAAATCTATTGGTTTGCGATTTCCGTTATTTTCGCTTGGTTTTATAATAACTTGGGAAAAAGAGTGATATTGCAAATTGAAAATCTTAAAATTCCAATATCAAATGGAAAAGTTTAATAAAAACGAAGACGCAAAAGCACGAAGATTTCTATTTCGAAAATCCCCTGCGTGTCTTGGCGCCTTGGTGTTAAAAGATTGGAAAGTTTTAAATGATTAGACGAATGCCAACAGCCGGAACACCGATTTCACTTGCCGAGACCGTCCGCGGTGTTATGGGTTTTACCGAACAGAAAAAAGTTATCGCCGATTTTCGATCGGCTCTCTGCAATTTTCTCAATGTCGAAAATCTGGCAGTAGTCAACTCAGGTACAACGGCAATTTTCGTTCTGTTCGAATTGTACAAACAGTTACGCAAATCCGGCGAACAAGACGAAGTGATCCTTCCAGCATACACCGCGCCGTCGCTCCTTTTACCAATCGAAGCGGCTGGTTTGAAGGCGCAACTTGTCGATATTGATTCCAGCACATTTAACATGAACGTCAATTCGTTACCATCTGCGATTTCCGATAAAACGCTTGCCATTATGCCGGTACACATGTTCGGTTTGCCATGCGCGGTCGAACCGATTATTGCTCTCGTTAAAAATCTTGACCTCTTCGTCGTTGAAGATGCGGCGTCTTCTTTAGGAACGACGACTGACGGTAAACATACCGGAACGATTGCGCCCTTTGGATTCTATTCGCTAAATCGCGGAAAGAACATTTCGACGATGGCCGGTGGAATTATCGTTTGGAAAGAAAATCAACTTAACGAAACAATCGAAAACATTGTCGCAGATTTGCAGACGTTGCCGAAACACGCTCAAGCAATTATGACGATGAGAATGATCGGCTTAAGTTTGGCGGTTCGGCCGTTTTTTTACTCTCTCCTCTCACCTATTATTTCCCGATATAAGTACACGACGCTTCACACGCACTTCGACTCTTTTCAATTCACAACGATGCAAGCGGGTTTAGGAAAAAGTCTCTGGAAACGAGCAGATGTCCTCACGCGGCGACGCCAGGAAAATGGAGAATCTCTGGCCGCAATTTTCCGAAATAAGGAGGGTTTTACAATTCCAACGATTCCGGAAACCGCGGCAGTCGCTTTTAATCAATTTCCTGTCGTCGTTCACGATCTGAACAGAAGAAAAACACTCGTCGATAAACTTCTCGCGCAAGGCATCGAAACGACGTATTTATACGAAAAACCGCTTCACCACATTTTCCCCGAACTGAATCCCGACAGTACCGCATTTCCCAACGCTACATATTTAGCTGAACATTTGTTGCTCATTCCACCTCACGCGCAAATTTGCCCTACAATCATCAGAAAAATCCGGAATGTCGTCGAATCTGTCTAAGCAAAAAACCAGAAAAGTCCTGTTGCTCATCACGCGGCTTGATCGCGGAGGCTCGGCGGAAGTAACGCTACAATTAGCCGCCGGACTCGTCGAAAAAGGTTACCAAGTCAAATTGATTTCTGGGAAAACCGTCGAACCGAGTTTTGATCCAGTGGAATACGCCAAAAAACACCGGTTTTCAATTTCATTTATTCCGTCATTAGCCCGTTCGTTGAATCTAATTTTGGACGTCGCCGCATTTTTCAAAATTTACCGGGCGATTCTTCATTTTAAGCCGGAAATCCTTCATACCAACACTTCCAAGGCTGGTTTTTTAGGACGATTTGCCGGCCGGCTGGCGCATGTTCCAGTTATCGTTCACTCAGCGCACGGGCATATTTTTTACGGTTATTATTCCGGGCGAATGAGCCGAGTTTTCGTTTATCTGGAAATTCTCGCCGCACATTGTTGCGATAGAATTCTAAATCTGACCGAGCGTGGAATGAACGATCATATTCGCGAGCGAATCGCGAAGCCGGAAAAATTTGTCGTTTCGTCGTGCGGCATCGAAATCGATCGGTTTTACCAAGCGTCATCCCAAAAGCGATCATCGAATGAGATCGTTGTCTGCTGGGCTGGTCGAGCGGTGACTGTAAAGAACCTGCCGATGTTCATCAGAGCCGCCGGTATTTTGCAGAAAAGGCGCATACCAGTTCGATGCGTTGTCGCTGGCGACGGAGAAACGCTAACAGGTTGCCAAAAACTTGCCGCCGATTTGCAGTTAAGCAATACACAATTTCTCGGTTTTCGGCACGATCTGCCGGAAATTTTCGCCGCCAGCGATCTATTCGTTCTCACTTCGCTAAACGAAGGATTCGGTCGCGTTATCATCGAAGCAATGGCGTCCGGTTTACCGGTTATCGCCACAAATGTCGGCGGCGTTCCGGAAATTGTTCAGGAAGGCATCCATGGTTTTTTAGTTCCTTCCGACGACGATAAATTTTTGGCTGACGCTATTGAAAAACTCGTTTTGGATGAACCTTTGCGGACATCGATCGGATTAACAAACAAAAAAGTTGCGAAATATTATTCATTGACTAATTATATTAACCGAGTGTGTGCTATTTATGAGGAATTACTAAGACAGAAAGAGCAATTGCATGAAAACTCGTTTTAAAATTATCCTCATCGTCCTCTCGCTCAATGTCTGCCTTTTCCCGCAAGCCAACGACAAATATATTCGCTTAAAAACCGGCATTCACTTTGATTCCAAAGTCAGCGGCGGGGAATATGATCCCGCCGAACTTGGCGCAATTGTCGATCGAAGCGATCTGGATGTTGCAATCATCACGGATCACGATAATATGAAAGTCAGTTATGGCATCGCTCCGTTCCAGAACCTTTTAAAATATTCCATCGAAGAAAATTCTGTCAGAAGTTTCGGCGTTAAAAACTATCTAAACCTCATTGATCAAATCGACAATACTTATAGAGATGTTATCATCATGCCGGGCGTCGAAGCCGTACCGTTTTATTACTGGCAAGGCTCGCCGATGAATGAAAACCTGCGGCTGGAAAACTGGCACACGCACCTTTTGGTTTTTGGGATGAACTCAGTAGAGGATTATCAAAATCTCCCCTCTTTGGCCAATGGCATCGGCTTTAAAACTCCATCCGGACATCTGTTTAAATATATCGGTACGCATTTCATGTATTTCTCAACGTGTCTGCTGGCGATTATCCTTTTTTTAATCTCGTTCTTTTCGATCGTTCGACAAAAAACAACCCTGGACATTGCTCGGGTTCATCGTAAGAGTTACCGCTATCGAATCTCATGGATGGCTTTGATATTTGCAGTGATTTTCGGTGTTTATCTTAAAAGTGAGTTTCCGTTCCTTCCTCGGCTTTATGATCAATATCATGAAAATCCAGGCGCCGGTCCGTTTCAGCAACTGATCGATTACGTAAACGATAAAAACGGGTTGATTTTTTGGTCGCATCCCGAAGTCAGTCATACGGAAGAGAGAACGGTCAATATCCCCTTAATTCCACAAAAGATCGTAATTGAGACGGAAGCTTATCCGCAACTCATATCGCAAACGACCGGTTACACGGGTTTTGCTATATTTTGGGAAGGATTTAAAATCATCGGTAAACCGGGCGGACTCTGGGATTTGGTTTTGACAGAATATTGCAACGGATTTCGGGAAAAACCGGTTTGGGGAATCGGCGAACTCGATTTTGAAGAATCAAACAATCTATCGCTGGTGACCGAAACCAACACGTTTATTTTTGCCAAGGAGAAGAGTCGTAAAGGTGTTATCGACGCTTATCGCGCAGGACGTATGTATTCAACACGCGGATTTACCGGGAATAAGATCGTTTTGGACGATTTTTCGGCTTACGACATGCGGACAGGGAAAAACGCTTTCATCGGCGAAACGCTTCCTTTATCGCACCCCCCCGTGGTTCTGCACATTCGCATGAAATCTCTGGAAAATTCAAAATCACCGCAGACCGTTTTTCTTTTCCGAGGTAATGTTTGCATTCAACAATTTCAATTATTCAATTTACTGGACGAATGGTTTGTCGATGAAAACCCGCCAAAAAACCGGATGTTCTACTACCGCGTTTACCTCGGTGAAAAGTGGCAAACGCTGGTCACGAACCCAATTTTTGTGAAGCGATAATTGAATCAGTCGTTGACTTTGAACGCAATTTTATAGAGGAGAAATGTTATTGCCGCCAAAAAGCAGAACTGACCGAATTGAAGATAAGCCTGCGCTTCAACGTAAAACGGACGCAAAGTCAGGCGGGAAACCAGTCCCATAATGATCGAAATGATTCCGAGAATAATGCTAGTTCTGATGATGGTTGTCATTTTTACTCCCTTAGTAAATTTCAAATGTTCGTTTAGAAGGTAATTCATAGCAAAACGATAGTCAAGAAAATAGTATGATTTGTTCGATCCACCAACCGCAGACGTTTCCTTGGCTTGGATATTTTGCAAAAATCCACCAGTCGAATATTTTCGTTTTCCTGGATAATGTCCAATTCAAGAAAAATGAATGGCAAAATCGGAACAAAATTCTTTCAAAAGACGGTTGGCAATGGCTCACCGTTCCGGTGCTTCATCGCTTCGGACAGGACATTCGTGAGATCGTAATAAATTCAACGGAAAGATGGCGGCATAAACATCTACAAGCACTACAAACTAATTACGCAAAAGCCCCTTTTTTTAAGAAATATTTCCCCGAAATTCAATCGCTCTATGAAACGGACTGGACATATTTGTCCGATTTCAATATTCGGACAGTTCTGTGGGGAATGGAGAAACTCGGCATCGAAACACCGACGCGCATTGCGTCGGAGATCGAAGAACTGGCTAAATATCCGGATATTACGCCAGATGACAGGCTGATCCTGACGACCCGGCTTCTCTCTTGTGAAACCTATCTTTCTGGAGAAGGTGGACACAATTATCTTGTACCGGCACATTTTTCCGATACAGGCATTCGACTGATCTTCCAGAAGTTCAATCATCCTGTTTACCCGCAGTTCGGCGATCGGTTTGTCAGCCATCTTTCATTTCTGGACTTGTTGTTTTTTATGGGTTCCGACAGTCAAAAAATTTTTAAAGGAGGCATTCAAAATGCTGAATCTGAATAGGAAATTGCGCATTCTGGCAATCGGCGCGCATCCCGATGATATCGAAATCGGTTGCGGCGGTACGTTGGCAAAATACGCACACCTTGGCCATGATGTATATTTATTTATCGCCACGGATGGCGCGGCAGGCGGAGACTCGGCAATGCGTCGTCAGGAACAAGAAGTCTCTAAATCCATCATGAAATCTAGAGAAATTTTCTGGGGCGATTTTTCCGACACACAGATTAACATCGACCAAATATCCATCAATCTTATAGAAGGCGTTATCCATAAAATTCAACCTGACTTGATTTTCATCAATTATCACGATGACACACATCAGGATCATCGGCATATTGCGGCAATTACCATTTCTGCTACACGCTATATTCCAAACGTTCTGTTCTACGAAACGCCTACGACCCAGAATTTTCAGCCGCATCTTTATGTGGACATCGGACAGAAATTTTTCGACTTGAAAATTCAGATGTTGAATGCGCATGCGTCGCAGGTCAACCGAACGAATATTTTGAACATGTCAATTTTGGAAGTCGCACGATCGGCGGCTCACTTCCGCGGCGTTCAGGCGCGCGTCCCGTTTGCTGAAGCATTCGAGTCCGTACGGCTCATCATCAATATACCGGATTTTCATGATTCCGCATTATAAACCCAGTTTTGATGAAACCGATGTCGCCGCCGCGGCATCCGTTATCCGATCAGGTCATCTGGCGCAGGGCGAAGTGGTTACCGCTCTCGAACATCGGTTCGCAGAATTGACAAACCGGCGTCACGCGGTTGCCGTCTCATCAGGAACAACGGCACTTACAATGTCGCTGTTAGTTATGAAAATTGGCGTTGGCGATGAAGTAATTATTCCCAGTTATACCTGTTCGGCGCTATGGCATGCTGTACGTGCCATTGGCGCAACGCCAGTTTTCTGCGAAATTGAAAAAGTTTCTTACAACCTCGATCCAGAAGAAATTCGTAAAAAAATCTCCATAAAAACCAAGGCGGTTATTTTCCCGCACATGTTCGGGCAACCGGGAAGAATCGACGAAGCAACCAATTTAGGCGTACCGATCATAGAAGATATCGCTCAGGGAATTGGCGGTAAAATTCTTAACCAGCCCGTCGGCTCTTTCGGCGATATCACGATCTCATCATTTTACGCAACCAAACCAATTGGCGCGGGTGAAGGCGGCATTGTTTTGACAGACAATTTGAAACTCGCCGAAAAAATTCGCTCGCTTCGGGAATACGACGAACAGGAGACATTGACGCCACGCTTCAATGCTAAGATGACGGATCTGACAGCGGCGATCGCTCTATCTCAATTAGATAAATTCCCTTTATTAACCGAAAAACGAAAAAAGATTTTCCGAACCTACTTGACCGCATTTGGAAAGGCTCTCGTCATCCCAAATATAACCCTCACGGATATCGCCAGCAATTTTTACCGATGCATTATTCAAACTCCTAATACGGATGACGCGATCCGGATGGCGGAAACTTACAACATCCGACTCCGGAAACCCGTCTTCAAGCCACTGCATCTTTACAGTTCGCATGAAAAATTAGAAATCACCGAATCCGCATGGGAACATCAGGTTTCCATACCGATTTTCCCATCTATGTCAGATGAAGAAATTTCTCTGGTTATTTCAAAAATGAATCCTATATTTTCGGCAAAGTTATGAACGACCGTAAAAGATTGGTATTTCGACTTCTGGTGCTTCCATTTTTGGCGGCGATTTTGTTACCGTATTCAATGAAACGATGGATGTTCAATCACAACTTTTCGATTTTCTATTATCTGCTCGTTTCATCTGGAATAAGTTTCGGATTGATTCCTGTAATGTACAAATTAGGAATGGCGATGGACATTACAGACCACCCGGGCGGACGACACACACACAAACACCTGACGCCACGCACTGGCGGGATTGCTATTTTTATCACCTTTATCATCACACTAAATTTAGTCGTTGATCCCCCGCGCGAATTTCAAGGACTTTTTTGGGCATCTTGCATCATCGCCTTTATTGGGATCATAGACGATATCAAGAGTTTGCCGGCAACTATCAAGATGCTCGGACAGGTTGTCGCTGTTACTGTCCTGATCTGGTATGGAATTACATTTACTTTTTTGCCAAATACATTTATCGGAAATGCCATTGAAATTTTGTTGACCTATTTATGGATTCTTGGAATCGTCAACGCATTCAATTGTCTGGATGGAATGGACGGGTTAGCGGCAGGTGTCGGGATCATTATTTCAGGATTCTTCGCGTGGATCGCTTATTCGGTTGGAGATTCCTTTTTGATGGTCGTCAGCATCATTTTACTTGGCTCGATACTAGGCTTTTTCCCTTATAATTCTCGCATTCGGAATGAAGGATTGATTTTTCTAGGCGATACCGGCAGTACGTTTGTTGGTTTTACTATCGCCACTTTGTCGATCTACGGTAACTGGGGGCGTGATAAAAGCGTCGATTTGATCATCCCGGTTCTGTTGCTTGCCGTCCCGATCACGGATATGATTATGACCACGATTATTCGAACCACGCGCAAACAGGTACGGTCGTTCCGCGAATTGATGGCTTATGCAGGCAACGACCATTTTCATCATCGGCTCCAGCAACTGGGCATCAAACCGAAACAGACAGTGTTTGTGATTTATCTATTGACGATCATCATGGGACTTATTTCTCTTTTGCTGAAACACGGCGATTTCGCCTCCAGTTTGATTTCACTTGCCATAGTCATTATCATCTTCTATCTGATCATTGCGTTCATGCTTCATACGGATCAAGAAAAAAATCAGGTCGATAAAAAATGATTTCATTGCAAACCACAATTATATTAATTTTGGTGTGTTATGTATGCTGAATATTGGAAGTTAAAAGAAAAACCGTTTGAGAATTCACCGGATCCGAAGTTCCTCTTTCATTCTGCACAGCATGATGAAGCCCTCATGCGCTTACTGTATGCGATTCAGAGTTCCAAAGGTGCGGCGCTGTTGACCGGCGAATACGGCTGTGGAAAAACCCTCCTCATGCATACGATCGTCTCAGAGCTGTCGTCCGGACAGTTCAGCATAGCCTATTTGACGAACCCGCGATGGAACGCCAGTGAATTGATTCAGGAAATTCTATATCAGCTGGAAATCAATTCCGATCCAACTTCCCGAATCAAAATGCTTCACGACCTGAACGATTTTTTATTCAACAACGTTAGGAACAAAAAACATACAATCATCATCGTCGATGAAGCGCAGATCATTTCGGATGTGGATACTTTCGAGGAACTCCGCCTTCTCTTAAACTTTCAATTGAACGATCGTTTCCTGATCTCCCTCTTTCTGGTCGGACAGCCGGAATTAAACGACATGGTTAAAAATATTCACCAGTTGGATCAGCGTATTGCAATTCGTTATCATCTGAAACGTTTTTCAGAAACGGATACCAAAGCTTATATCAACTACCGATTAAAAATCGCCGGCAGGATGGAGCCGATTTTCACCGAAGCCGCGTTTCATGAGATTTACGAATACACCAAAGGTACTCCGCGAATTATCAACAACATCTGCGATCTCAGTTTGGTAGTCGGGTTCGGAAAACATGTTCCACTCATCGACGAACATATCATTCGGGGAATCATCGAATCGGAAGGTAAATAATATGGTCCGGATGCGGGACATCATGAAATCTTATGATGACATTCAGAAAGAATCAAAATCTGAAGAACCACCAGCACAACCTAAGCCGGAACTAACTCAGGAAAACGAATCGTTATTCTCAGGTCTAATTGGTCTGGACGCGATTCGGAATGCAATTCAGAGTAATCTCAAGACAAAGGAGTCCAGTCAGATTTTTGCCCCAAAACAGAGACCGGAATCCGCGACGCCGACAACTTCTTCGGTTCCTCCACAAGTTGAGCCCCTGCCGCCGATATCGCCTAAAAAGGAACCGGTTATCGTTGTCCCTCATCCGTCACCAATTCAGCCGGTTCAACCTAAGCCGGAACCGATTCAAACCGCTCCTGAACAGGCACTACCGAAAGAGTCAATCGAAGAGGCGACAGTGACTAGACTTTATATGGATTTGCATCGGATAATGGAAAAAGTCGTCACAGACATTAAAAATGATCAACCAATTTCTGTCGAACCGCTCAAAGCGGTCATTCCTGAATTGATCAACTCGGTTTCCAGCGGTGAATTATTATTCCTGAAAGCAATCCAGCGAAAACGTTACGCGACATGGGTCATTTCCCATTCCGTCAACGTGGCTATTTTTGCGCTTAAAATCGGCAACGGACTTAAATATACACGTGAAAAACAAGGACAACTGGCACTTGCCGCTTTATTACACGACGTTGGCATGGTGAAAGTCCCCAACCGTATTTTATTTAAACATGGAAAACTTACCGACGCGGAGTTTGATCATATTCGGGAACATCCCATCCACGGATTCGAAATCGTTAAACACCTAAACGACGAATATCCATTCATTGTTAATGCCGTCTATCAAGAGCAGGAACGCGAAGACGGCTCCGGCTATCCTCAAGGTTTACAGTCCAACGAAATTTCCGAATACGCTAAAATCATCGGCGTTGCTGACGTTTTTGAGGCGCTCGTCCATGGCAGAACATACCGCGATGGATTCATCACATACAATGCAATCCAAAAAATCATCGAAAGTAAAGCCAAACAATTCAGTCCGAAAATCATCCGCGCACTCGTCAATGGCGTTTCGATGTATCCAATAGGTAGTTTGGTAAAACTAAGCACGGATGAAATCGCCCGCGTGGTTTCCGTCAACTCACTGCGTCCCGTACGCCCCGTCGTCGAAGTCCTCGAAGATAACGAAGGCAGAAAACTAAAAACTCCGCTTCGTATCAATCTGGAGACGGAACCACTGATTTATATCACCAAACCGATCACCGAATAACGACCGGCGTTTTCATTAATTTCTCTGAATTAAAATCATCATGGCCGATTCATCTGGAATATTAACCTTGATGACATCCGACAAGCGTTTTTGAATTTCTATAAAATTAGCCTTATTGATAAAAACGTTCGAATATTTCATAACATCATCCCGGGAAAAACAAACATTCAACAATACGAACAGGTCAGAATGATCTAACTGAATTTTCATTTCCTCCGTTCCGCCAGCTAACTCGAAGTATCGAACCGAGTTTGCGGCGGGGCGGTAATGCAATACTGTATATCCATACGAACCGGCGACAACCAGAGAGCGCCGGTTTTTTTGCGCCAGACAGACAGCCAATTTAACAAGCGTCTTCTCGCCATCTGTTTTCACATTGGTCATTTGTTCGGATTTCGTGATAATTTCCGAAGGCGAAGTCTCGACACGAAGAAGTGTATTAAGACTACCTTTGAACTCTGCCAACCGATCAGTATTGAAAATAACACCAAACTCATAAAAAATGCGAGATACTTTTCCTTTCTGTTAAGAAAATCGAGCCACGATCTTTGCCATGAAACAGCCACCGAAATACTTCCGACGACCAAAATCAGAAACCAAAGATAATAAGTCATTTCTTGCGTAAAAATAACAATCGGCTTGAAAGAATAACGATTCTCGAACAAATTAAAAATAACAGAAAATCCGACTATCGCGATGGTAAGAATCTGAAAACCATCTCTGCTTAACAGATTTCGTTGGTGAAAAATCAAATCCCAGATAACTAATAAAATGAATATTATCACAGCAAGAAAAAGGAATGTATATGCGGTCGAAGTGAGACTCCAAACGAATGAAAATTCGGCTAAAAACGGATTATCATCCCATAGGACAATATATTTTCGAAGACAAAATTGCGACAGACAAACAAAGAGAACTAACGCAAATATTCCACCTCCTAACAAAGCGAGATTGCGTTTCGTCGTCATTCTGATCTTTAGAAATATATACTTGATCGACTGGTAAAGGCAAAAAATCGCCAATCCGATGACAATCTCTCGTTCAAATCCGTACATCTTAATGAATGTTGGAACCCGATAAAAAGTGACATCCACGATGAAAACGAGCGTTAAAAGCGCTATTGCCGCAGAAAGAAACAAGAAAATTTTAAGGTAACCTTTAGTTTTTTCTCAGATAGATTTTTTCTACGCCGACAAATTATGCGACTATCCACCCCGTTCATTATACGCCAAATACCATTAGTCTCTCAACAAACTCTTGAGTATAAATCTATTTAAATAGATAATCAAGGATTCCCGAATAATGGCAGGATTTTTTAGAAAGTGAAAATATATGTTTTGACGGAATAAAACAGAATATTCGTCGAATTAAGAATTTAAACGGGGTTATTCCCGGCATCGACGTAAACAAATACCGGTTTCCAGTTTTTCAACTCTTTTTCATCGACAATTGCATAGGAAAGTATAATGATCAGATCACCTGGTTGCGCTAAACGCGCGGCGGCGCCGTTCAGACAAATTTCCCGCTTCCCGGCTGTTCCTTCAATGACATAAGTATCAAAGCGGGATCCGTTGTTGATATTCAGTATCTGTACTCTTTCATTAATGTGCAGATGAGCGGCGGCGATCAATTCATGGTCAATTGTAATGCTTCCTTCGTAATTCAAACGCGTTTCCGTGACAGTCGCGCGGTGTATCTTAGATTTCAACATCTGAATGTTCATTAATTTCCTCTCATTCTTAATCAAAAATCGATAAAATTTACTCATAATCCGCCTATGAATCAATTCCCTTGTATTTTCATCCAATTTTACTAAGTTTCAAACGATGGTTACTGAATTGGAGAAAAAGCACTAACAAAGCATGGAAGCGATCCTTCGAATAGATACAGCCTTATTTTACTTTCTCAATGTCAAAATTGCTAATCCGTTTTTTGACTGGATTATGCCAATTCTGACCAATATCGTCTTTCTTTTTTCCACCTTCGTAATTCTTGCCATCATTTTGCTTATTTTCGGTAACAAAAAAGTCCGAATTGCTATCATTATTTCAATTCTGGCAGTTTCAACATCAGATGTCATCTGCGCGCGTATTTTAAAGCCCACTTTTAAAAGAATCCGACCTTCTCGTTCGCTCGATAACATTCATTTACTAGTAAAAAAAGGCGGAAAATATGGTTTTCCGTCGAACCATGCAGCGAATGTCTCTGCGGGTATGTTTGTTCTTTCTTTCTTTTTCCGTAAATATCGCTATGCTTTTCTGACCTTTGCGCTTGTCATCGCTTTTTCTCGCGTTTACGTCGGCGTTCATTTTCCGCTGGATGTTCTGGCGGGACTCCTGTTGGGTGTTTTATTCGCCGTATTCTGGATCGGCGTCTGGACATTTATCAGAAATCGAGAAGAAAAAAAAGGGCGAACATTTTTTTCATTGATAGATTATGCAACCAAATAAATTGGATAAAGTTATGGGAATTAATCAGCACAAGAAAAAGAGAAGAACATGGCTTTCACAAGGAGGTAAGTCAGCGCTCATTATGCTCATTGCAGGATTGTTTTTCTTCGTTATTTTACGTCAGTTATGGAGTTGTTAACCGATTTCAGCGCCGGAAGGATATCCAAAACCTTCAACACGGTGTCGATTTTCCCAAACGGCATTGAAATCTGAACTCCATTAACGGAGGGAAAAATTTGTTGAATCGTCTCGCGGGCAATCTCCAAGCCAGTATTTAACGCTGATTCGCGCGTTTGTGCGGAAGCCATGCGTTTTAATATTTCATCCGGAACATGAGTCCCGGGAATTTCATTATTCATAAATTCAGCATTCCGAAGGCTGACCAAAGGCCAGATACCCGCAACGATCGGAATCCCGAACGGTCGGATTCTCTCCAAAAAACTGAACAATATATCGACATCAAATACCGGCTGGGTAATTGCAAATTCCGCTCCAGCTTTCACCTTCCACTCGAACCGGCGCAACTCGTTATCCAGATCGATTGCTCCCGGATTAACGCCAACACCAATTAAATACTCCGTTGGTCTGCCAATCGGATTTCCGCCGAGATCAATGCCATGATTCAACCGATTAACAACATTCACCAAACCGATGGAGTCAATGTCAAAAACCGCAGTTGCATTGGGTAGGTCGCCCATTTTGGGCGGATCGCCAGTAATAAGAAGCAAATTCCGCAATCCCAACGCGTGAATTCCCAGCAAGTCTGAAATAATCCCGAGAAGATTACGATCGCGACAAGTATAATGAACGATCGGTTCGATTCCCACTTCATCCAGAATAATCTTCGACAAATAGGTCGCGCCCATTCGGGAAAGAGCGCGTGGTCCTTCAGGAATATTAACTGAATCGACTTTCACTTCTCTCAAAATTCGCGTCGCGGAAATTGCCGCCGAGACCTCAATTCCTCGCGGCGGGACGAGTTCGACGCTGGTTACAAATTCCCGGCTCGCTAATTTTGTGGCAAATTTAGATTTTTGCTCGATTGGAACAGGATTTACACCTGGAATCGTGGCCGGTTTGATATCGATACGGTGTCCCTTCCGACCAGGAATCAGCGATTGAATTGCGCTTCGCATCGCTTGGATGTATTCCGGTGTCGTTCCGCAACAACCGCCAACTATTTTGGCGCCAGCCTGAATAAATCGACGTGCGTATTCTGCCATGTATTCTGCCGATGACAGATAAATTGCCCTATTCTCAATTTTTTTCGGAAAACCGGCATTGGGTTGAATGGAAATCGGCAAATCGGTCATAGGAATCATGCGCTCCAAAGAAGATAGCATCATGTGTGGGCCCACACCGCAATTCAGTCCGACTATATCCGGTTCGAATTTTGTTAATTGCTGAGCAACTTGTTCGATCGGCGTTCCATAACTTGTATTTCCGTTTTCATCGATTGTCATCTGTGCGATAACCGGCAAAGAACAGACTCTGCGCACGGCCTTGATCGCCTGATGAATTTCATTCAAATCTGAAAATGTTTCCAAAATGATTAGATCAACGCCGCCATCGGCAAGCGCTTTAATCTGGTCTCCGAACGCCTCCTCCGCTTCGCCTTCTGATGTCGGTCCCCATGGCTCGATCCGAATACCCAAAGGTCCAACAGAACCGGCGATCCACAGATTTTCTCCGGCAACTTCACGGGCGATATGCGCGCCGCGGAAGTTGATGGCGTAAAGTTCCTCGTTATACCCATAAGCGCTTAGTTTAAATCGATTCGCTCCGAAAGTATTCGTTTCGATAACATCGGCTCCCGCTTGAACGTAACCCAGATGAATTTCCTTCACTAAATCCGGCTTACTTAAATTAAGTTCATCATAACAACGATTGATATAAATTCCCCGCGCATATATAGAAGTTCCCATCGCGCCGTCGAACAAAACAATATTGTCCCGCAGAAAATCGAGAAATTTTACTCGACTCATTGATTCTCCATTTTCAGTTTGTTTTCCATCTTAAAACTAAACGAAATTAATGTTTCCTTATGAATAATTTCAACTTTATTTCATAGAAACTCCTGTCAGCAGTTTGTAAATTGATTCAGAGTTTTGACAAATTGAAAGGATAATAAATACATGGTCAATCCATTTTTAATCGGGAATAAATGCTACCTTCGCCCGGCAACTCTCGAAGACGCCGAGTTTATTTCGGTGGGCGAAAATTGTCCCGCCGTCCGGGAAACATTGTTCCTCGCTCTGCCGATGGACATCGAAAAAGAACGTGAGAAACTACGGCAACAGTTGGCTTCCAAAGAAACGATCCTATTTACAATTGTCGATAAAATAACCGACCAACCTATTGGTCAAACAGCTTTTGTTCGGGTCGATTATATCAGTAGTGCCACTGTTTTTTATATCGCCATCCTTGATCCGGAATTCTGGGGCAAAGGTGCTGGCACAGAGGCTTCACAAATGATGGTCGATTATGCATTTGAGACGCTCAACATTAATCGCATCCAGCTTCATGTTTTCGCAGGAAATACAGCCGCAATAAAAATCTATCAAAAAATCGGCTATATCAAAGAGGGCGTTCTCCGGCAGGCAATGTATCATCACGGCGAATACTGCGATTTCTGGGTCATGGGCATTCTGAAAAAAGACCGGCTGAAAAATAAACGGGGCAGAAAATAATTTTCAGATCAATGCCGAAAGTCGAATTGCACTTGCATCTAGAAGGCGCTTTCACTCTGGAATCGCTTGATCGCCTGATTTGAATATTCTCGTTCTCGTCGGATAAAAGAATATTTTACGCACTATTCAACTTTTATGTTGCATAATTGCCGGGTAAAAAATAATTTCACTCTGTTCTTTTTAATTGGATTTAAAATGTCGGTATAGAGGCATTTTAAGCAGAGAAACACGATAGGGAAGCTCGTGAAAATCGGGCACAGCCCCGCTACTGTAATCGCGGACGTTCCTGCAAAAGCCACGGATCATTCAATCTGGAAGGCGCAGGGTAACGGTTGATGCGAGAGTCAGGATACCTGGTGTTCGCTCTGGCCAATCTGAAGTACGCGGGTTATCAAGGGTTAGGCGGGTGTGTCGATCAATTTTTCATCTAAATAAAATCATTGCGCTTGGGCTTCTACCCTTAGCGGCTTTTGCTTTCGAAAGGTTCGCCGGCTCAATTTGTGATATTAACGGACAGTCGGTCGTCTATGTCTTTATCTACAACCAAACCCGCGATCACTGGATTGTCAGTAACGAGCGCGGTGAATTTATTTTACCAGATAATTTTCAGTGCGGCGATTCGCTGGTTTTTACCCGACTTGGTTATCAGCCGAGGTCGATTATTCTAAACGATTCTCGTTTGCCGATCTCGGTCGTTCTCCCTTTTGCGCCGGTTAAATTGGATTCGGTTACAGTTTCAGGTCGAAAATTTTCCGTAAAGCGCAAGGACATCACTCTGCGACAAATCGAACGCACTGCCGATCTGGGAGCGGTCGAACACCGGCGCCTGTTGACCAATATTCCCGGTTTATATTTAAAATCCTACGGCGGGCCGACCGGCGTCAGCACTCTGAGTATCGATGGTTCACCGGCGACACATACCAAGGTCATTATCGCCGGATTTGACGTAACCAGCGCCCAAAACGGTCAGATCGATCTTTCGCAACTCCCTCCCGCTTTCGTGGCCAATATTCTCTACTCGCCCGATCAATCGGGAAGCAATAGTTTTGAGAACTCCGAAGGTTTAATCAATATCGAACCAGCTTCTGGAAAAACCGGAATCTCCTGCGCGGCTGGCAGTTATGGAAAAACCGGTCTGAATGCTAATCTCGACCTCCGTAAAGCCAACTGGAACAGCAACCTCCTGCTGGGCTACAATTCTTATCGTGGCGATTACCGGGTTACCTGGCGCGATGATAGTTTTAAACGTGAAAACAATCAATTCTTACAACGATATTTCAACTGGCAGGCCGGTTATATCTTTAAATCGCGGGCTTTTCTGCGCCTGATGGCATTTTATTCAGAACAGAAACGCGGGGTGGCCGGATTGGTCTGGAATCCTTCTCCCGATGCTTATCGCCGGGATGCGCTCGGATTATTGGGACTGAAAGCCGGCTGGACGAATGCGAACGGCCACTCTTATTTTCAGATAATGCACCGTTATTCGCTGGAAAAATACGTTAATCCTACAATTGCGATCAATAGTCGGCATATCGTTACGACCGATCAGGTAATCTTCAACACCAGCCGCAATTTCCGGATTCTCAGTTTCGACTATACCTCCGACCTGAAATCCGATCATCTCCGGAGCAAAGATGCTGGAAATCATTCGCGTCTGACGTTTACGAACGTTTTGGCCATTCCATGGGATTTCTTCACAAAATACGAACTGCGTCCCTGGATCAAATTCGATTACTCACCGGATTTGTATCAGAAAACGACCTGGGGAACCCGCTTGAGCTATAATGGGAAGAAATTCTTACGGTCATTCTCCGGCAGTTACGGACATTATTACGCTTATCCCACATTCAACGATCTCTATTGGCAACCGGGCGGCAATCCAAATTTGAAACCGGACGAAACAATCAAATACGAGATCGACCTTGCACTTCAATTCGGTCGGCATATCAACCTCCTTTTCGACGGTTATTATAAAAAGGATAAGAACCTGATCCAATGGACGCCCGTGCAATCTTATTGGCAACCATCGAATATCTCGCACGCTATCCGACAAGGCTGGAAAGTAGTACTGAACTGGTCTCTGCCGCTTTGGCCGGTCGATGGATTCCTGCAGGGCGCCTTCAATCAATCCCAAAACCTCACGGAAGGCGACAACTACGGCAAAGCCCTGCGCTATACACCGCGCCGTTCGTACGGCACCGGCCTTAATATCAAATTCGGGCCCTTCGTCTCCCGAACGACAGCCGAATATGTCGGCTCAAGGATTGCCATGTACAACTGGCCGGAGAATGTTTTGTTGTCCAAATACGTCGTTTTCAATACAAACTTAGCATATAGTCTCGACACCCGTCTCGGAACCTTTATTTTCGTTTGCGGCATCGATAATCTGACCAATGAATCTTTCGAAAGCATGCAGGGTTACCCCGAACCGGGGCGCGCACTGACCGGAACAATCAAATACAGTTTAAAATGAAAGGAATAAAAATGAAAATCAAACAAATCGCATTCTCTTTTTTAGTCATGTTTCGACTCGGATTCTCACTGGATTACACTTACATTCTGTGCGAAGGCAATTTCAGTTCGACCAACGCTTCGTTGTGGCAATTGGCAGGAACGGATCAATTGACCGGGCCGATTCACTGGAACTTTCCTGATAATCCGCTGGGCGACGTCGGCCAGAATTTGCGGGTCTATCAGGATAAACTTTATATTGTTATGAACAACTCAAACTCGCTGGAAGTCATGGACTTGGCTGATGGCGTCGCATACAAGCGCACGGTGAAATTGCTCCATGCCGGCCCGCGCGACATTGCCTTCATCGACAATCATGCCTATATCACCTGCTGGTACATTAAAGGAATTTTGGCATTAAATCTGGACACTTACGAAATCGATGATACAGTCGCGATCAACGGCCTGCCCGAAAACATTCTTGCCAATCATGGCAAATTATATGTATCAATCGCTATGAATTCGGATTGGTCATCTTCCGATAAAGTCATCATCCTCGATTCCACGGCCGCCAAATATCAGCCGGTTGACACTTTCACCGTCATTCCCGGCCCGAATCAATTACTGCTGAATGATAACAAGCTTTACGTTCTCAGCACTTATTATGACACTTCCTGGAATTCTTACACAGGAACCTCGCGAATCGATCTCCAAACCGGACAAGTACTCACAAAAGTGCATGGTGGCGCCACAAACTTCTGCGAAGACATTGCCCTAATTAACAATAAAGTTTACCGAACATACAACGGCGGCGTGGCGCCTCTGACCGACACGCTGGGGATCGACAGCGCGAAGAGCATCGGCAATTATTCCGGCATCTATTCGATGGCTTTTAACGGCACCTATCTTTTTCTTGGCCTGAGCGATTATACCGCTCCGGATCAGGTCGTCATTCTGGACACGCTCGGCAATTTAATTAATACTCTTACCGTCGGCGTCTGCCCCGGCTCATTCGCTTTCTATTCCAGCACTAACGCTATAGAAAACGAACTTACCAACGCGAATCAACCGGGTGAATTCAGACTTCTGCCGAATTATCCCAATCCATTCAACAACCGAACGATTTTGACGTTCTACCTGAAGAATGAGAATACCGTGCAATTGTCAATCTATAATCTGACCGGCGAATTAGTCGCCGAGCTGGGCGGCGAAAGATTCACGAGCGGGTATCATTCCATTGGCTGGGACGGCCGCGATATGAACGGATTAATCGTTCCGACCGGAATGTACTTAACTCAGATGAAAGTTCAGGACACAGCACAGATCAGGAAAATGATGTTTATGAAATAAACTACTCTTTACCCAAACGGGCTTATCAGCGCACGCCCCGATCAACCGGTGCGTGCGCTTTTTTTATTAGCAACTACAGTTTATAGATCAGGCTCAGTTCGATGCTTCTGTTCTTACAATTTGTGAGGATGTCGGTATAATCGAAAATATAATTCAAACCGTGATAATAGGAAGTTCTGGCAAAATAGCAGCTATTTTTTCCCTTTAAGCCAAATAAGAGATTAAGGTTTTTTCATTAGGTCTGAGGACATCACGAAACAGAAATAGTGCGAAGTCTATAAGCGTCTCAACACAGAGCATTGAGACGAGGATTGAAAACTTTCTGCGACCTCTGTGGTTTTTCTCTCTAACGCTCCCGCTATTTCCAGAACACTTCCAACGCCTGATGCAGGCAATCCACTTCGATCGGCGTCGCACCGAACATTTCGCCGTCCGGTGTCAAGACCTTCGGAACGTCTGTTTCAATCCGGATGTGTTTAGCCTGAATTGACTCGATCTCTTTGAGGTGAATATGCTCGCCGGTAAAAATCTTCGGGAAACATTTCAGCAGGCGGATTCTGCCGAGTTTGTTGGTGATCGTCACGTCGAGTTTGCCATCGTCGATCTCCGCCTTTGGCGCCATGAGGAAGTTCGACGTCCATCGCGTATTGGAAATCTCAACGAAGATCGCGTCACGTTCAAGTATCTGTCCGTCGAGTTCGATCCGCATCGGCGTGGATTTCAGAAAGATCGTCTGTTGCAGAACGCCTAGAGTATAAGACACATTCCCGAATACTTTGAGTTTCTGGGCGACGGCATTCACATCGGCGACGAATCCCAAACCGACAATATTGAGAAAGTAGAAATATTCGCCTTGCGTGAGAATCCGGCCGACATCGACCTTCCGCGGTTTATTCAGAGCGATCACACGAATCGCTTCCTTCCAATCCACAACATCGGGATTGAGATCGCGATAGACGGCGTTGCCTGTGCCAATCGGTAGAAATTCCCAGCGGAATGCGCTTCTGGGACGTATTCCGGAAATAACCGTTGACGAATTCGAACAACGTGCCGTCGCCGCCCGCCGCGACGATCCCGTCATATTGTGTGAAGTCCGCGTCCCGGACGATTTCCGTTCCGTTTCCTTTATGCGTCGTGATCCGGAATTCGGTGTCGATGCCGATCTCACTGAAAAATGCTTCGACTTCCGGCAAGATCTTTTCAGCGCGTCGATGCGCGGCCTGAGGATTATAGACTACAAGAATTTTCATGATTCGTTTCCCCTTCGTTTAATATTACTATTCATTAATTTCATCGTTAATTCAAATCCGCAGGCGAACGCACTTCGGCAAAAGCGAATACCTGACCGGCGGATAGCCGATCATTTCGCCGTCAGCTTCGATGATGACAGGCTGACCGTCGATTTCCATCCTCACTTCATGAACGGTTTGGTATTCCGCCTGCGGTTTTTTCAAAATCGTTCCGGAATAGAGCGACGGAATCATTCCGAGCGTCCGAAATTTTCCCGTTTCACCAATCGTGACAACGTGCAAATAACCGTCGTCATAAGTC
>PEYN01000008.1 GCA_002774355.1 Candidatus Marinimicrobia bacterium CG08_land_8_20_14_0_20_45_22
TGGCATATTTTTCGACAATGGCTTTACCATCCTCTTCGTGAGAAAGAGTCATGGTGTTGATGCCAAACAGGTAGCTCGAGGTGAAACTATCACCCCCAGAGAGTGTAACTGTCAGAACGCTGTCTTCCGTTTTCCAAGTGAAAGTCTCGTCTCCATCGCTTGATGAATGTATGCCCGTCCCGTCATCATTTATTGTGACGATCGCTCCACGCGTTGACAAGACGCCCTTAACACTTTTGGTAACGAGATGCCATTTCCCGACAAAAGAATCGTCGGTTACATCGGTCGAGTCGATTGGTTCCTCATCTTTCGGACCAAAGAGATCTTCCAGTCAGCCGTTCAACATCATCGCCATTGCCGACAAAAAGATTATCAGAAATAAAGTTCTTCGATTCATATTATTTCCTTTCATTGCCGGAAAATTCTATCCGGTTTTTTTAAACTGTACATCTCACTTTTGTCAAATTACAAGAACAAGTTATCCAAAACCTCTATGGACTATTGTGACACAAAACAAAGAACCCAACAATCGAAATAAATCGGATTTATTTCTTAGCGCGACAGGAATCCCAATAGAGATAAATGCACAACACCGCGAACATAACGAACCCAAAAATCTCGCCACCGGCTGATTCTACCCATTGCAATGTTCCGATGCCCTTTGCCAGCGTCCAGCCTTCGCCGAAGAATTTTTGTCCGATGAAGATAATAAATGCCGAAACGACTCCCATGATCGCTCCACCCGCAATAAATCCTGAAGCGATTAACGTTCCACGTTCGCTCCGCGCTTTGGTAAGCACCTCATCCTTACTACTTTTCGAAACTAAATACGCAACGAAGCCACCGATTAGCAATGGCGTGTTCAACTGGATCGGCAGGTAAATTCCGAGAGCGAACGCTAAAGACGGAACTTTGATAATTTCGAGAACGATTGCCATGAATACTCCGGCCAGATAAAGTTCCCACGGCGCTTGGGCTCCGGTCATCAAGGGTTTAATAACAGCCGCCATTGCGGAAGCCTGCGGCGCTTGTAACGGCGAATTTCCGCCAAAACCGAAAGTTTTGTTCAAAATCAAAATCACAAATCCAACCGAAGCGGCCGAAAAAAGTGTACCGAGAAATTTGTAGCCTTCCTGCTTGATTGGCGTCGTGCCGAGCCAGTAACCGGTTTTCAGGTCCGAGATAAACCCACCTGCCATCGAAAGAGCCGTGCAGACAACACCGCCGATCAGGAGCGCCGCCAGCATCCCGTGGTCACCATTCAGTCCAACTTTAACCAGAATAAAAGATGACAACAACAACGTCATGAGCGTCATTCCGGAAACCGGGTTCGTGCCGACGATTGCAATCGCGCGCGCCGCCACGGTGGTGAATAGGAATGCAATTATACCAACGATTAGTAATCCGACTATCGCCTGCTTCGGTGTGACTTGAATGCCAAAAAGGAAGAAGAAAAAAATCACAATCATCGTCAACGCCAAGATGATCGTTACCCACTTCATCGGTATATCCTTTTGCGTGCGGGAACTCTCTTCGACGGCGACGCCTTTGGCGCCACCGAACAGTTCTTTACCCGCTAATTTGAAAGCGCCGCCGATGATTTTGGAAGATTTCAAAATTCCGATGATTCCAGCCGCCGCTATCGCGCCGATGCCAACCGGCCTGACATAGGCAAAGAAAATTGCATCCGGCGTTTGGCTTCCCAAACCGGCAACATAACTGACAACCGGTACGATTACCCACCAAGCTAAGAATGAGCCGCTGGCGATGATCGCCGAGTAGCGCAGGCCAATAATGTAACCGAGCCCCGTCACCGCCGCCCCGATATTGATTTTGAGTACCCATTTCAACTTGTCAGAAAGAAATGCGCCCCAGTGAAAAACTGAAGTCGAAACCACCTCTTTCCAAAAACCAAATCCGGCTACGCAAAAATCGTAAATTCCTCCAACCATCGCCGCAGAAACGAGCACTTTCGCTTGGTCGCCGCCCTCGCCGGCAATCAGTACTTCGGTCGTTGCGGTCGCTTCGGGAAAAGGAAACTCGCCGTGCATGTCTTTAACAAAGTATTTACGGAAAGGAATCAGAAACAGAATGCCCAGAAATCCGCCCAGCAGAGAAGCCAAAAATATCTGGATATAATTAGCATTTAAACCGAGAATATAAAGTCCTGGAATCGTGAAAATAGCACCTGCGACAATGACGCCCGAACTGGAGCCGATGGATTGTACAATGACATTTTCCTGCAAAGCATTTTTACGCTTTAGTAAAACCGACATTCCAGCCGCAAGAATCGCGATTGGAATTGCCGCTTCAAAAACTTGCCCAATCTTTAAGCCCAGATACGCCGCCGCCATCGAGAACAACACCGAGTAGAACAATCCCCAGCCCAGCGAGTAGCCAGTCACTTCCGGAACAATAGTTTGCGCCGGAATTACCGGCGTGTATTCTTCGCCTTCTTTTAACTTTCGGTAAGCATTTTCTGGCAATTTCGTTAAATTTTTCTGCTCCATGAATCCTCCCTTAGATAATATCAGTGCGCTTTTTTGAGAATGTAATTTTTTACGCTGTCAGAAATTTCATTGTATAACTGGTCAATCTCTTCATCTGGAAGAGACTCTAACCATTCACGCACCTTTTTCCCGTATTTCTGTATCCAATCTAAATAAGCGCTTTTTCCTATATCGCAACCATGCTGGTTGCTGCAAATCCATTTATATTTTTCCATCTCGGCAATCTGGATGCCCATCTCTTTCTCGTGCCGCGACAGAATTTTTTTTGTGTTTTCCTGTTCCATAACGAAGTAAATTTTTCTACCGGTTTCCGATCTATTGAATTCTCGATTTATGTCCTACATCCATATTGCGGGAAAATATAGGTCAGCAAGTTCTCATTTGCAACCCCAAAGATTGGGTATTTGAGGCTAAATTCCCTCAACGAAATCTTGGTTGGTGTGTTGCTCAATCACTGACGATCAGAAGCGAAACGATCACGGCAAAAAACATGGCGATTAGCACCGGAATTGTGATCCGCCGGTAAAATCCCTTCAGGCTTGTCTTGAAGTATTCCAGCGAGACAACGAGACACGGATGAATTGGCGAAACTAAATAGCCCATGAAAACCGAAAAGAAGACGATGGCAAACACGGCGGGCGTCATCGCCGCATAGCCGAATTTTGCATAAAATATCGGCAGAAGAATCGAGACGGCGACCTGCGTTCTCGCCGTTATAAAACCCAGAAAAAACGCTATTCCTACAATGAGAAACGTTTCGGAAAATACGATTTCAGCAATAACGCGTGACGCGTCGGATGCCTTGAAAATATTCAAATAGAAAAACATCCCAATGATGAGTAAAAAGTAACGCCACGGCTTGTCTTTGATCGCCAGGCTGAGAAATTCTGATGGTGTTGTTCTGGCAAAATAACCGCCGAGCACAAGGCTGACGACAATGCTGACAATCAACGACACTTCTGGAAGCCAGCTTTTAAAAAGGTTGATCAGAATTAGATGCAGAACCGGAGCAGAAATAATAATTAAGATTGGCAACCAGAACTTCCGACTATCGAATGTACCGGTTAACCGACCGTTGTCTTTCAGCGGAGCAATGAAGAAAAAATAACCCAGAATCGACAATATCATCGCGCCCGGAATCAACAAAATCACTTCGTAGTAGAGGTTCAGATTAGCCATTTTTGTCGTCGGCAAAAGCCCGGCAAGCGGATAAATCAGAATGAGATTGTGACGAAACCAGATGTTCAGAACATTTAAATCATCGTTAGATATATCGTCAGCGCTGACCTTTTTGATAACCGGCGCTGAAAGTAAAGCGCCGCCGGGCATGACCAGCAATCCCATAAAAGACGGCATCGACATGAAGAATAATTTTTTCTTGATATTGAGCGAATTGATCATCCCACTCATCAATCCGCCCGAATCCAAAACAGAGCCGATCAGCGGGATCAATCCAACCGCAATCGCCATTAGGATGATGGAAACGTCGGTCACAGTTGCAAAGAAAGCGCGGGCGATATCAGACAAGCTCAGATTGAAAAGCCCGAGACCCAGCGCACCGATAAATAGTCCAAGCCAGAGATTCTTCTGGGCAATGACGATGATGAGAAAGACGCTGACGATAAAACTAATCCAAACAATAGTCATATTTATTCCTGTTTTAAAAAGACGAATTTCAAAATTCACGGGAATCTATCATCTTATGACCCAATCTTGCAATGATGATGAGTGATTTACGCATGGAAAAACCTTTTTAGTTCCCGAAAAAGGGTGATAATTTTACCAGATATTTTGAAATAGGATAGTCAGTGAGTAGCGAATACATTATCGTCAAAGGTGCCCGCGAGCACAATCTAAAAAACATCGACATTAAAATCCCACGCGAGAAATTTGTGGTAATTACCGGACTCTCCGGATCCGGCAAATCGTCTCTCGCGTTTGATACAATTTATGCGGAAGGTCAGCGCCGGTATGTGGAGTCGCTTTCCGCTTACGCCCGACAGTTTCTCGGCTTAATGGAAAAGCCGGACGTTGATTTCATCGAAGGTCTGTCGCCGGCGATTTCTATTGGACAGAAATCCGCATCCAAGAATCCGCGCTCAACTGTCGGAACGGTTACGGAAATTTATGATTATCTCCGCCTTTTGTACGCGCGGATTGGCATTCCGCACTGCTATCAGTGCGGGAAATTAATTCAAAAACAAACGGCTCAACAGATCATCGATTCGGTGAATAGTTATCCTGCCGATACCCGAATCATGGTTTTAGCGCCGCTAATTCGCGGAAGGAAAGGCGAATATAAAGAGATTTTTAAAGAAATCCGCCGTGAAGGATTCGTCCGCGCGCGCATCGACGGCAAGATTGTCGATGTCGACTCATCGATTTCCTTAGATAAAAATAAGAAACACAACATCGAAGTTGTCGTTGATCGCTTAGTCATTTCCGACTCGGTGCGTGAGCGATTGGCGGAATCGGTAGAACTTGCATTGAAAATCGGATCCGGGCTGGTCGTCATTCTTGTCAATGGCGAGAAAGAGCATCTGTTCAGTGAAAACCTTGCGTGTCTCGATTGCGGGATCAGTTATGAAGAACTGTCGCCGCGAATGTTCTCGTTTAACAGTCCGTACGGCGCCTGCCCGACCTGCGACGGACTCGGCACACAAATGGAAATCGATCCAGAATTAGTCGTTCCGGATGAATCGAAATGCCTCAGCGAAGGCGCTATTATTCCGATCGGCGAACAACCGCGCGGCGGTTGGTACTCCGCTATTCTCAAAGGCGTTGCAAAGGCTTACGACTTTGATTTTGTGACGCCGTTCAAAAAATTGCCACAGATTGCCAGAGACGTTTTGCTCTATGGAACAGAAGGCAATCGCGTTCCCATCAATCTGAAATCCGAACGAATCAACGGACAGTACAACGCACCATTCGAAGGAATCATTCCGAATTTGAGACGCCGATACAATCAGACCAATTCAGTAGGCATTCGAACATGGATTCAGCAGTTTATGAGCGTGAAAAATTGCACGACTTGCGATGGCAAGCGTTTAAAAAAAGAGAGTCTGTCCGTTACAATCGGCGGAATGAACATTTACGACATCAGCAATCTATCAATCTCAAAATTCCTCAACGTAATCGAAAATCTCCAGTTGACAGCGGTCGAAGAGCAAATTTCACATCAGATCATTAAAGAAATAAAGGCGCGCGCGCAGTTCTTGGTAAACGTCGGCGTCGATTATCTGACACTGAATCGCACGGCGCAATCGCTTTCCGGCGGCGAAGCCCAGCGAATCCGGTTAGCGACGCAAATTGGCTCACAACTCGTCGGCGTTCTGTATATTTTAGATGAACCCAGCATCGGCTTGCACCAGCGAGATAACTGTCGTCTGATTTCTACGCTAACGCGTCTGCGCGATCTTGGGAATACCGTGTTGGTTGTTGAACATGATCGGGAAACTATCGAGCACGCGGATTATGTGATCGATTTAGGCCCCGGTGCCGGTGAAAACGGCGGACATATCGTCGCTTTAGGTTCTCCGGAAGAAATTGCCCAAAATCCGGATTCGTTGACCGGACAATACTTATCAGGCGTAAAAAAAATACCGGTTCCTAAAAAGCGGCGGGACGACAACGGCAAAGCGGTTATCATCAAGGGTGCTAAGGGTAACAATCTGAAATCGATCGACGTAAAATTTCCGATTGGAAAATTCATTTGCGTGACTGGCGTATCAGGATCCGGTAAAAGCACATTGGTAAATGAGACTTTTTACCCAGCTTTACACAAATATTTCTATCACTCCAAGATGACGCCTCTGAAATATACCAGTATCTCGGGTTTGGAATTTCTCGATAAAGTCATCAATATTGATCAATCACCTATCGGTAGAACACCGCGCTCGAACCCGGCAACATATACGGGAACATTTGGGCCAATCCGTGAATTGTTCAGTTCCATGAAAGAGTCCAAAATTAGAGGTTATCTCCCAGGACGTTTTTCTTTTAACGTGAAAGGCGGACGTTGTGAATCATGCGGCGGAGATGGCATTAAGAAAATTGAGATGCATTTCCTTCCAGATGTCTATGTTACTTGTGAAGTCTGCAAGGGTCAGCGCTATAACCACGATACGCTTGAAATACGGTACAAAAACAAAAACATTTCTGAAGTTTTGAATATGACTGTCGATGAAGCCTTCGACTTCTTCGATAAGATTCCAACAATTCATAAAAAACTCCAAACACTCAAAGACGTCGGGCTGGGATATATCAAACTCGGTCAACAAGCAACCACGCTTTCCGGCGGCGAAGCGCAGAGAATTAAATTGGCGACTGAACTCAGTAAGGTCGGCACCGGCAGGACAGTTTACCTTCTCGATGAACCAACGACCGGTTTACATTTTGAAGATATTAACATGCTCCTGAATGTCTTAAATCGTCTGGTCGATAACGGAAACACGATCATCGTCATCGAACACAACTTAGATGTGATCAAGACTGCCGATTACATCATCGATTTGGGACCGGAAGGTGGGGAAGCCGGCGGCACGGTTGTTTGCCAAGGAACGCCGGAGAGTATCGCCGGCAACACCGATTCCTACACGGGTAAATTTCTCCGAAAAAAACTCTGATCCCTATAAAGTGTCAACCGCGCCTGACAAACAATGTATAGCGCGCCTGACATTTATCAACCCTCGATTTATTCAGCACGCTGATTACTAATAACATACACGTTGGCATAAGGATTGTAACATTACAAAGCGGTTTTTGGAAATTGTTATACAGTAATCTCCGCCAACATGATACATCCCACGCACCATTCAAAGGCGCACTTACTTCAGTTAATGTTGACATATCTACTAGTCCCAAATAGGGAAGCGATTTCGCCCGAAATGCTTCCCTTTTCTTTTTTGCTAATCGCTGGTCTATCGAAAATTTTTCGCTATATTTGAGATGCCATGTGGCACAACTAAGCATGATAGAAAGGACATTATGCAAAAAGAAAAGATTAAACAGGCCATTGGAATTCTTGAAGAATTAAAAATCGACTTATGGCTTACTTTCGTACGCGAAAGCGAAACAATCCACGACCCGAGTCTGGATATGATTCTCGGTGCAAATTGCACATGGCAATCGGCATTTCTGGTTTCCCAAACTGGAAAAACGATCGCCATCATTGGTAGTCTCGATAAAGAACGCATCAAGTTAACCGGCGCATTTGACGACATTCGCGTTTATGTTGGTGGAATTGGAGAATCCCTTATCGCGGCTATCCGCGAATTACATCCGAAAGAAATCGCAATCAATACTTCGGTAAATGACTACATGGCCGATGGACTGACACATGGTATGTATGAAACGCTGATGGAATATCTATCAAAAGCCGAATATAAGGGAAAAATTTTATCATCCGAAAAAATTATCAGCGCGCTTCGAGGACGAAAGTCGGCATCGGAGTTAGAAAAAATCAAGGCTTCTATCGCCGTAACAGAAGATATTTATAATCGCGTATCGACTTTTATGAAGCTGGGAATGTCAGAAAAAGATGTTGCGGATTTTATTCTGGATTGTGTTCGTCAGCAGAATCTGGTAACGGCGTGGGAAGTCAGTTCTTGTCCTGCGGTTTTTACCGGACCTTTTTCAGCCGGAGCACACGCGGAACCGACGGCTAGAATCATTGAAAAGGGTCATGTTCTGAACATTGATTTTGGCGTAAAAAAAGACGGCTACTGCTCGGACATTCAACGAACATGGTATTTTTTACGTGACGGCGAAAAAGAGGCGCCCGAACCGGTCATGCGGGGATTCAATACCATCATCGAATCCGTACAAAACGCCGCAGAAGCCATTCGCCCCGGGAAAATGGGTTGTGAGATCGACGATGTTACGCGCAATTATATCGTATCCAAAGGCTACCCGGAATTTCCGCACGCCACCGGACATCAGGTCGGGCGCTCGACTCATGACGGCGCGGGCGGTTTATCTCCACGATGGGAACGTTACGGCGAAACACCGTTTTATCGACTGGAAGAGGGTCAGGTTTACACGATTGAACCGCGGTTACCCATAGAAGGCTACGGTGTTGCTACCGTTGAAGAAATGATCGTTGTAACGAAAACCGGATTTGAATGGCTTTCGCATCCGCAGAAAAAAATATTTTTGATCGGAGAATAAAAATTACGCTTCTTGGCGAGATGAAGTCGTCTGATCTGAGTGCTTAAGAAGGTCGTATGTCTCGAAGTAAACCAGCATTTTGAAAAACACTTCGCTGAGTTGAGCAAAACCGACGATCCACCGCCAAGGATTTGAGAAAAAAGAAAAGAACTTCTGATGTCGAAGAAGTGGCGATAGGTGTGCCGTCACTCCGCCGGAACTGGTTATTGCTTCTGCAAGAACCCGGCTTTGATCACAGTTCAGAACATTATCTGTAATACCGTGAACGATCAGGATCGGTTTCAGCAAATCGGTTTGAATCGTAAGCGGCGATAAAACGTTCCGATAATTCTCCGCTTGTTCTAATAACGTTGCCAGTTTCGCTTCACCGACATCGGTTCCGCGAAGAACAGACAGAAAGAAATCGCGTTCGCGCTTCCCAATTTTTCGGATGTCATCGGTAGCCCATTCGCGCCGGCCCATCAGATAGTTGATAAACGCTTGTCTGAGCACAGCTTTATCTAATGTCGGATCAATGTCGTCGAGAACGTTCAAGGCGAACAATATGCGTAAATACGGATCGGGAACAACCCGCTCTTTTTTTCTATCGCTGACAGTTTTTCCAGAAAAAGCAAATTGAACTGCGGATTCTATCGTTGTGTACGGCGAGAAAAGCAGTATGAACCGAATATTCCGATTAATCTCCGGATCTTCTGCCGCGAGCAAAGTCAACCCAGAACCGAAACTTTCGCCGAAAATGCCGATTTTTTCGGGTTTGACAATATCCAATTCGGCAATTCCCTTAATAATTTTTTTTAGGGTTTCTAAAGATTCCTGCTTCAGAAGATAACCTTTCGTATCATCAAGAATCGGCGCAAAAACATGAAAGCCAAAGAAAGCCAGCGCCTGAGCAAGGTAATTCAACATTCCATAGTATCCATCGGACGCTTGATTTCCACGAATCAAGATTACAGCCGGTTTTTGAGCGGTCGGCGTTTGCGAATAACGAAGAACAAGAGCGGAACCGACATGAATTTGTTCGCGTCTCACGGTGAACACAAAACGTAACATCGTCATTAGAAATCGCGGTTTAACGATGAAGGCCGTTATCACAATTGACGAAAACCTTGTTTTGATCAAAAAACCAGATTCTTTAAAAGTCCGCACTTGCTTCATTGATTCGCTATCGGTAATTTCTGTTGAGTAATTGTCATGTGATACTAAAAGAACATATCCGTACGATAAGTTAATATGACAACCGTTTGTTTGGAAAGTCTATTTTGGGAGATTGCTTCACTTTTTACCTGCGAAGAACAATCGCGCGAAAGTCAAAGCGTGCGAGTAAAGTCTATGTGACGAAAAAATGATGGTAAAATCCGCGAATAATCACTGGAATTTCAGACAAGTTTGTGCCAACGTCTGGCGTATCATTGTCAAACAAATCGAAATTAGTCCAGCGTCCGAATTTATTCGATTGATTCTTTCTTCACTGGCCATCGGCGTCATCGCCGGTGTTCCGTCGATTCTATTGATTTCCGGAATCAATGCGATTAAGACTTTTTCTTTCTCCACAATGGCAGATTTGAGTGCATATTTACCCGTATGGATGATCGTTGCCGTACCATTGTTCGGCGGTTTGATCGTGGGATTAATGGTCTGGCTTTGGTCGGAATTGGCCGCCCAGAAAGGCGTCGTCGAAGTCATTAAATCCAATTTTCTTTATAGTGGAATCATCAATTTTAAGACAACGATATTTCATTTTGTTGCGCCGTTAATTTTTCTCGGAATGGGCGGAACGCTTGGACCGGAAGCGCCCGCCGCTCAAACAGGCGCTGGGATGGCTTCGTTATTGGGTCAAGCCTTTCATGTGAACGAGAGGCGCCGTCGCGCTTTTCTTGCCGCTGGAATGAGCGCCGCTATCGCCGCGATATTCAATGCGCCGCTCGGCGCCATCTTTTTCTCAGTTGAGATTATTCTTTTCAATTTTTTCCAAACATCGACATTCTCAATGCTAATCATTTCCGCGTTTACTGCCGACTACCTTTCCAGAATTTTTCTTGGCGGGGGAACCTTTTTTATCCTTCCTCCAGCAGTTATTCGCTTTTCACCGGAGTTGTTATTTTTTCTGCTTCTTGGAATAATAGCGGGTTTGATAGCGCTTCTCGTACTGAATCTGAACGACACGGTTAAAAACTTTTTCAACAATAAATTATCCCGGTTCAATCCTCTTACCAAATTGCTACCGGTTATGCTGATTTTTGGGATCGCCGGTATTTTCTATCCGCAAATCTTTGGAATTGGTTATGACACGATCCACGCAATTGCCATGGGCGCTGAATCGGCAACAACTGTTACGGCATTGCTGGTTCTTAAGGTGGTTTTCACTGCGCTGTTGCTGTCGGCGGGCGGCTTCGGCGGATTGTTCGCGCCGTCCATGTTTATCGGCGCGGCGATTGGAAATCTATTCGCCGTCTTCATGAATTCCGGCTGTGGGCTGTCGCTCGACGTAACGGCTTTCAGCATTGTCGGAATGGCGGCGGTTGCGGCTTCCGTCAACAGTATTCCAATGACGGCTTTAGTAGTGGTTTTGGAGATTACGGACAATTCTCATTTAATCGTTCCACTGATTCTCGGCATCGTCATGAGTGAGATCATTGTAAGATATTCATTCAAAATGTCGGTGCATTATCTCGGATTGAAACAGCAAGGCGTCAGACTTTTCGATGGACGGGAACTGAACGTCCTCAAATCGCTCAAGGTTAAGCAAGTCATGTCTCCGGAGTTTCACAAAATCAACGCCGATATGAGCCTGAAATCATTTATCCGCGTCATTACTGCCGCATCAGCAAACATTTACTGGGTGATCGATTCCGCGGGTAAGGTCACCGGCTACGTTTCGTTTTCTGACCTGAAGCCGATGATCATGGAAACGGATCAGGTACGTTCGCTGGTTCTCGTTTCGGAAGTGATGAATCGCAATGTCGCCACCGCAAAACCCGAAGACGACCTCGATTATATCATGAAATTATTCGGTCGGTTGAATCTGGAAGAGTTGCCGGTTGTCGATCCCAAGACGGGAAAAATCATCGGAACGGTTTACCGGCATCACGTCATCCAATTATACAATCAGGAAATTTTCAAACGCGAGACGGTCGGCGATCTTGCTACGCAGTTTCAGACGCTTGATCAGGTGCGGTACGCCGATCTGGACGACGATTTTTCGATTCTCGAAATGCCCGCTCCCGAAAGCATGACTTACCAAAATCTGAAAATTCTCGACTTGCGGAAACAGTGGGGAATTCAGATCGTACTGATCAAACGATTCGACTCCGATGGGAAAAAGCATGTCGAGGCGCCGGGCCCGGACACGACGATTCTTCCGGAGGATCTCATTGTTATCGTCGGACAAAGTAACGCCGTACACGAATTTCAGGAGAAATATCTGGAATGAGCGACGCGATCAGCCGCCGCGAAATTTCCTTTCTGCAGGCGCTTGAACAGAAAAAATACCGCGATGAATCCGGTCAGTTTTTAATCGAGGGCGTCAAACTCGTCGCATCGGCGCTCTCCGCTGGTTTTCCGATCAAAAATATAATCGCAACTACGAAGATATCGGAAAACCTTCCGCCCGAAATCGCGCTTCACCTCAAGAAAAAAACTGTTCCAATGTCAATCATTTCCATAAAAGATATGGAGCGAATCAGTTCGCTGAAATCTCCAGAAGGAATTTTGGCAGTTGGACTTATCCCAGATAGTCGTCTGGATAAAACAACCGTGGCGCCGATTCCGGCTATTTATCTGTGGGAAATCAACGATCCGGGAAATTTGGGAACGATTTTCCGAACGGCGCTCTGGTTCGGCATCCAAAACATTTTGTTGTCGCCCGGGTCTGTTGACCCTTACAACCCAAAGTCAGTGCGTGGTTCGATGGGAGCGCTTTTTGTGTTGAAAGTTTTTTCAGAAGTCGATCTTCCCGCGCTATCGGCGCTCGTCCAAAAAATTGGCGCGAATCTGTTGGCGGCTGATGTATCTGGCGTTCCGCCGCAGGGCAAAACGATTGGTAATAATTGGTTGATGGCATTCGGGAGTGAATCGCACGGTCTGCCGGAAGAAATTTTACAAAAAGCGAACTCGACTTTTTCTATTCCCAAAAGAGGCGATGGCGAATCGCTCAATCTTGCCATTTCCGTCGGTATTATGCTTAATGAAATCACCCGAGAACAGAAGTTAAAAACTCCATGAGTACGCTTTCCACCATTTTTCTGACGCTGATGCTGATCGTCGCGCCCGACTCGCTGGCAACTCTACAGGGTGTTTTGAGCGTCGGCGACAACGCGCCAATGTTTTATGCCAAAAACCTCAATGGTGGCGATTTCTTTCTCAGTCAAAGAGTTGGTTCTAAAGTTCAACCGGAAAAACGAACGCCGATTCTGATCAGTTTTTTTAGCACGTCTTGCATTGCGTGCCGACAGGAAATTGGTTTCCTACACACAATCCAGCAGGAATTTCCAAGCATTGAATTTTATCTGATCGATATCAATGAACCGGAAGAAATCGTTAAGCCGTACATCACGACAATGAATTGGTCAATACCAACACTGATAGACCGCTGGGGCGGCGTCGCCAAGAAATACAAGGCTATCGCTACGCCGACACTGGTGATGATTGCCGAAACTGGAAAAGTCTCTTTCTATAAACGCGGCTACGATGCAAAAACCAACGAAACTATCCGTCAGCAACTCCGCAAACTAACTGAAAATCAGGTGCAAAGCCCAGCGAAATGAATGGAAAAAGTAATGCCTGAAATTATTCCAAAAACTAAAACAGCAATTTTCTTGTTGATCTTTGGGGTCATTTTCGGAATGACAACATCGATTCTCATTGTATCCGTAGTAACGACACGAGATTCTACCAACGATGCTACCTATCTCGGTCTGTTGGTTGGCGAAGGTTTGATGCTTCTGCCGGTGGCTTTGTTTTGCAAGAAACTCGGTTCGTCTTATCGCACGTTTTTCCGCATGAAAGCCGTCTCGGCAAAGTCACTCATCGCCATTTTGCCGGTTGGGCTTGGAATGGTTGTCGTCATGGATGAAATGGATCGCCTCGTTCAGATGTTTTTTCCGGCGCCCGAGATTTTCAAGCAAATCGATAGAATCATGACAATAGATTCTATTCAATCGGCGCTCGCTATTATCGGTTTTGTCGTTATTTTAGGTCCGCTGTTCGAAGAAATGCTCTTTCGCGGTTTTTTCCAACGAATTCTTGAGTACAGACTTAACGATGTAACGAAAGCCGCTCTCTATTCCGCGCTGACATTTGCGCTGGTTCATTCCAATCCGTGGGGAATTGTACAGATTTACATCATCGGCGTCTTTCTAGGCTATATCGCATGGCGAACCGGCTCGATCTGGGTTTCGCTCTTTCTTCACGCAATCAACAATGGATTCTCGGTACTTTTTTCAAATCTGCCAGACGGCGCGTTATCCGGGTACGAATTTCATGGGCATATGCATCCGGCGCTGATTATCGCCGCGGTCGCGGTGTTTTATCTGGGAATGAAATGGTTCGTCGCCGTGACGCCGGTAGTTGAGCGAGATGAAAATATCGTGTTCATCGAGAATATTCATGATTCATCGACTTTTACCTCATGAAAGTATCGATCTTTAAAAGGTGGGTTTTCTCATGAACATCATTTTCGGGATAGCGTTGACTTTTTCTTTAATATACTTTGTGTCATTACTTGTCTATATCTACGGATTAGAATTTCCGTTTCAACCGAAAAACGTCAATCGCCCGTTCGTCAGCGTCGTTATTGCGGCGAAAAACGAGGAAAAGCAACTTCCCGGTTTGCTCGCAAGTCTTTCCAAACAGGATTATCCGGCAGATTGCTACGAGATCATCATTGTCGATAACGAGTCGGAGGACGAATCGCTTGCTATTCTAAAAGAAGCCGAGCGAAAGAATCCGAATCTGAAGATTCTTTCGACCCATGGAATCGTCTCGGATTTTACTTTTAAAAAAGCCGCTATGAATCTGGGAATCGAAAACGCCAGAGGGGAAATCATTCTGACAACAGACGCCGATTGCGAACTTCATTCCGGCTGGATTTCCTCGATGGCCAGATGTTTCGACAAGGAAGTCGGTCTGACGGCAGGCTACTGCGGATTTCGGTATAATCACCGGATTTTCCACCGTCTCCAGGCATTGGATTATCTGATGTTAATGACTGCCGAGTGCGCTACGCTGAACCTGAATCTCATCTGGGGATGTGCTGGAAACAGTCTTGCCTTCCGAAAATCCCTGTTCCGGGAAGTCGGTGGATATAAAGACATTCGTGAGCGGATCGGCGGCGACGATTCGCTCTTTATGCAAATCGTCAACCGGAAATCGTCCGCCAGAATCGTTTTCGATTCTAATCCGCTTTCGATCGTCCAAACGCAACCGGTGGATACGATTTCCGGTTTCATCCGCCAACGCGCGCGCTGGGCCGCCGACGCCAATTATATGTTTCATCTGAATATTCCGTTTTTCATCGTTATCGTTTCTACATTCATCGCCAACCTCGCGCCGATCGGATACTTCATCGGCTGGCTAGCAGGAATCGTCGGAGTAGCACCGCTCGGCATTCTTATTGTCTTAAAATTGGTCGGCGAAGTAACCGTCGCATGGCGCGGAACGCGATTGTTCCGACAGACAGAACTGCGCCGCGTTTTTGTCCCTTGGTTTTTGCTTCAACCTTTTTATGTCGTTCTGATGGGAATTTTAAGCTTCTGGGGGAATCGAATGGACTGGAACCGGAAGCGCTCGCCGCTTGACTTGATGAAGCAAGATGAAAACCAGTCCAACTAACGCAGGCAAAACAAAATTCGTCGAAAAAATAAACAAACTTGTCGCTACAGCAACCGACGATTTTACGCCGAACAGTCCGAATAAATAGATCGAAAGGTTTTCCCGAACGCCTAATCCGGCAAACGTGAACGGTACGCTTCCAGAACAGAGCACGAAGATTACCGCCGCCGCGCACGATAACCACGAAATTGAACTATACCAGTTCAGAACAAAGTGATATTGCCAATTAATCGCGATGAGCGAAACGAGCGTCAACAAACAAGATTGCAGAATCAGTGAATACCGCAAAGTTTGGGCGGGAACGAATTTTCCGATGAATTTGACTTTTCGCAGATAGGGAAGAAACAAACCAGTCACCACAGCGCTGACCGCGAGAATGACAAAAACAATCCGCTGACCGGGAAAAAGATAGAACCCTGCAACCGCTAACGCCAAGACCTGCGTCACCGCCATGGTTGCCATCTCAACGCCATAGGCAATGAAACCGAGACGTCGCTTTCCGTTCAGATAGTAAATCTTCAAAAATTCCGCATAGCCGCCAGGAATCAGCAGGCGGAATGTATAGCCGATGAAATATGATTTAAGCGTTTCTGTAAAACTCGCCGGGACGCCGTTACTTCGCAAAATTAACCCCCAGCGAATGACCTGAAGCGCCCAATTTGCGAGAATAAACAATGCAATTGCCCCTGTTTGAAACACGTCGATCGTTCCATAAATCCGTCCAAGCTCAGAGAGATCAACCTTCCGGATAGCGATCCGAACCAACAGAACGCTGATCGCGAGTTTGATTATCAGAGTCACGATTCCCTTGATGTAAAATGATGCGGATTTACGATTCACGATTGGCTCATTTCCACTTGTAGATTTTCAGCGATCCGACCAATTGCGACGTCAAATAACCAATCGGATATATTGCCCACAAGATGGGAAAGTACTTCAACAAATTAATCTGTCTGAAAATTCTTGCGCCGTGATATGCCGCAATGAATTCGGACAAAAATTTGAACATCAGCAAAATACTAAGCCAGTTCCAGAGCGACGGTGAAAAAACCATGATCGCCAAAACAATATGAAACAGGAAGACGATCATACCAAGCAGAAAGAATGGAATCGTCAAATTGAAAGCCTTACTGTTCCGGCGTAACTGCTGATGAATATATTTTCTCCCAAAAGTCATCGGTTTGGTGCTGACAAAACTGGCGGGATCGGTGCTATATGCAAAACGCCATCGCGTCAAAGTACGGATTTTCTGCATCAGGAAAAAATCGTCGCCGGTATCGGTATTTGTGCCGTCATCATAGCCATTGACATCTTCAAACGCCTGTTTACGATATGCCAGATTTCTTCCGTTTGCATGAGTCGGTTTGTTGTAATAAGTCGATGCGGCGGCGACCGATGCTTCGCAAAGCGTATCGAATCGCTCGTAAATGTTCATGAAGCCCTCGCGAGTCTCGACCGGACTGTTTCCCAAAACCATTCCAACGCTCGGCAGGAAATATTGAACCATTGACGTTATCCAATCCGGAGGAACGATGCAATCGGCATCAGTGACCATGATAATCTCGCCACGGCTCTCGCGAACGCCCAGCGTGATCGCACCCTTTTTTCCTTTCAAAGGGTCTGATGATTTGTCGTGTCGCAGAACTTTCCAATTTTCTTTTCCTGCGGCATAATAATTCATGATGTTTGTCGTGCCGTCCGAAGAATCGTCATCAATCAGGATGACTTCGTACTTATCTTCCGGGTAGCGGAGTTTCGTCAGGCTTTGAAGCAATTGGCTAATGACATTCGCTTCATTTCGCGCGCAAACGATAACCGAGACGGCGGGTGTTTGGCGAATGCTCCGCGTCATCCGGATAAATATCAGACCGAGCGCGATCAGCAACATGATCAGCAGATAAAGAAACGCAAGGATGGTGGAAAACTCGATGAGGTTCGTCATTAAAAATTGACTTCCATCTCGATATATCCGAATCGGTGAGATTCCCGTTCGTCTCTCAATTTGACAGCGTTGAATTCCGCTCCGATCTTGATATAAAAATCATTGAACAGTTCATAATTGCAGACGAATTTCAGCCGGTTCGTCGTCTGAATGTCACCCATTAGCCATTTTGTGGAATGGTCAATTGTCGTATCGCGCAATTCGTAACTGACTGTCGGATTTCCGCCCCAATAATGCGTTGCGTCATCGACACCTTGTTCCAAATTCAGAAATTCTCCAGAAACCGATAGTCGTCGCGTGAAACTCGCGCTGATCTGGAAAAACCACGCTTGCGAATTCGGTCCGTACGGAAAACCAAGACAGATACCATTCTGCGTGTAATCCGTCGTCAGCGTCTTATGAGTATATGTCCACGGACGAACTGCAGTGAACTCTGCCTGAAAATCGACTGGGATCGAAGCAACTGTCGGCGAAAAGCGCGCTCCCGCCTGAAGAGCGTGTTTATTCGCCCACCAATGATTTCCAAGTTCGCCGAACCGCATTTCGTCTATTAGTAGGGAACCGTAAAGCGTCACGTTTTTAATAAATGTTGTCTTGAAATCCATCGCCATCAGCATGTTGTCGCGGTCTTCCAGCGAATGACCGGCCGCCCAGAAAAATCCAAACGGCATGACGTAAGACAGTTCGATTTCACGATCGCCGTAAATGACCATTTCGCTGAATCCGACGACAGTCGTTTCGTGAAAAAGCGGAATGTCAAGGCGATGTGCCGCGATGTACTTCGAGCGATTCCGTTCTTCGACTGGCAAATAGCGGACATGTGTGCTGTCGTTCATCAGCGAACCGTGGAGAAATGTCAGTTTGACGCCTTTGAACCGTGTGTTGAATCCGATATAAGAAAACATCGGCGCGCTTTTCGACAGGATCAGGTTGTTCGTTCCGCTTGCGCCCCACGAAACCGGTTGGCGATACAAACCGAGATCGAACCGGTCATTATGATAAACGAGTGAAGACTGAAGGACATCCAGCGTCACGATGCTATCTGGTTGGAACAGGCTCCAACTACCGATTTCCTCGTCATACGGTTCGGTGAACGACGGATTGTATTTTTTTATGATGCGGGCGAAAAATGTATGAAACGTGAGCGATTTTCCCAGAGCGCCACGAAACAGATAGCGGTCGGAGATCATCTGTTTTTGGTGATTGTCTTTCCAGTCAACCCGGGCGCGTGCGCCAACGTCGAACCAGAAGATATTTTCGCCGTTTTCGTACATCAGGAAATGATTTTCCTCGACGTAATTTTCACGCGAAAAGAGTTTCCCCGGGAATTGCCGGAAGTAACGCTTATTATAAAACGGGGCGTCGATCGAATCGCTCGGTGATGCTTGGCATTCGGTTTCATAGCGATAATCGGCGAGGAATTCCCGAAGGAGGTTCCTTTCAATGCCGGAAAGTTCGGATTCCTTCGCCGCCGCTTTTTGAAGAAGCGCAACAACCTCATCGCGGGTGAGCGGCAAATTCATATCACTCAAACCACGAACAATCCAACGCGTCTCCAATCGTTTTAGAAAATCATATACAGGGTCGTTTGCCGGGACATCCAATCCAATAGCAAAAACCAGCGCGGGTAAAGCGGCAAGCATTAGGAAGAATTGTTTCAATCTTCGGTGATTAAAAATCATAACCTTTAAAATATACGATTATTTTTCTCCTCATCGAAAGTTAGTACCGGAAATGTTTGATGGGCTCACCGTTGACGCCGATTTCTGTCATTGCCTCGATGCCGATCATCAGATGGATTCTCGCCCATTCAGATGTGACCTGTTTGTCTGACTCTTCGGTTTTGACGCCTTCGGGGGTCGTTGGCAAATCCGAAACGAGCAACAGCGCGCCTCGTGGAATTTCATTGTAATGACCGACGATAAAAATCGTCGCCGTTTCCATATCGATCGCAATGCAGGTCATTTGGCGCAATCGATCGTGAAACGGCTGATCGTGTTCCCAGACGCGCCGGTTTGTCGTATAGACCACGCCGGTGCGATAATCATAACCGCGCTGAACGATCTTTTCGGAGACGAATTTGTGCAATTTAAATGATGGCAGAGCGGGCACTGCCGGCGGATAATAATCGTCGCTGGTTCCTTCTCCGCGGATGGCGGCGATCGGTAAGATGAAGTGGCCGATTTCTGTCGATTTCTTTAGCCCGCCGCACTTACCGAGAAACAGCGCGCCGGATGGCTTAATCGCAATCAGCAAGTCCATAATCGTCGCGGCATTCGGCGAACCAATACCGAAATTGACGATCGACAATCCGGAAGAATTCGTCGCCGCTTGCATGGGGTGTCCCTCGCCATAAAGATCACAGTTGAATGTCTGACAGAAATTCTCGACATAATTACGAAAGTTCGTCAACAGGATGTATTCACCGAACAGATTAAGCGGCATGCCCGTATAGCGCGGCAACCAGTTTTTAGCTATTTCGAGTTTATCCATATTCATATCAAAATCCTTATCGAATCGATTTGCATATCGGTGGCAAGATAAGACGAAATCCGGTTTCCGCCAAGAAAATCGTTTGGGACACTTCACTCTGATTGGATTGTTTGTGCGGTCGTGGATTAATTTTATCGTTATACTGAGTATAAAAATATTTCTTTGCAAATAGAATAAATATCTCTACACTATGCCGGAGGCTTTGCCGGGAAACTGACATTGCCTTTTTTATTTTACGAAAATCACGCTCCAAATATTCGTGTCTGGATGCCCTTCAAGATCTCTCGTCGTAGAATACCTTAACGGTTTCAATAGTTCGACAAATTCGTCCAATTCGCGTCTCACAGGTTTAGTCATTCCTCTTAGTCTAAATCCCCATGAAATAATGTAGGCGATTATATCGGCGATTTGAATGCCCGTTGTTAGATCGCTATGAACAAAAAACGGTTCGGGAATTACCAGTCCTGAACGAGTACGTCCCTTTGAGGTCTTTTTAAAGTAGTTCTCTAATTGAGAAACCAGAACATGACTTTTCGATTTTTCAAGTTCATCGAAAACGATAATCCCTTGATCTTCTCTTTTCTTGTCTTCCAGATAATAATACATTCGTTCAAACGCATAGACATAATCTCTTCTGAGCAATCCATCAGTTTCATCGTCTGTTTCCCTGATAGGTTCAGACGAAATCGATGCGAATATTTTTACACGAAACTGTGAACAGATTTCCAACAGTTTTTTGACGTAATCAAGTTTAGATTGTGATAATGCTGCCATTTGCCTTCTATCTGCAATCGAACCATTCTCATACACTGCTTTGCAAGGAGTGTTCTTTCATCAATATGGATGGAATCGAACGAGGCGGCTTGCTTGAACACCTTCTTCTTTAAAAACTTGCTACCTTTAATCTCTCGCTTCTGGCCGCTGTAGCGCGTTCCTAAAAGTTGGTCTTCTAAATTTTTAAGTTGAGATACAATATTCCACAAATCTCTATCTTCAATGGCAACCCCGCACAGGACTTCATAAGGAGAATTGCGTCTATCAATTCCGCTTTCGTCTATAAAGAAGAAATATGCTATATAATTCACTTCCCCCGTAAATAAACCTACAAAATTCGCTTTAAAACAAGACGAAATCCGGTTTTCGCCAAGAAAATCGTTTGGTCTGGTCGGGTTAATTGTGTCAAATGGGTTAATCGGGTAGAATATGTTGATTATGCCTATCCGCCTTGGGCGGACAAGCCAATCAACTTTTACTATCCAATACCTTGCGAACATTTTTCAGGACATCAATCGGCATAAACGGTTTCTGGATAAATCGCGCCAGTCCGGATTTGTAAAGTTCGGATTTATCGTCCGGGCTCAGGAAACCGCTGGCAAGAATTACTTTGGCTTTCGGATTTATCTGCCTGATCCGATGAAAGACCGCATTTCCCATCAGTTTCGGAAGTCCCATATCGGTTAAAACGAGCGCGATCTTTTCTTTCTCGCGGGCATAGATTTCGACGCCCTCGATGCCATCTTTCGCTGTCAGGACATTATATCCGTGCCCGCTCAAGACCAATTTCAGCATCTCAGAAATCATTTCTTCATCTTCGATAACCAGAACGGTTTCACTGCCGCCCTTGATATCGGAAAATCCTGCCGTATTCTGCGAATTGATTGTCTCGGAGGACAATGACGCCGGCAAATACACGGATATGGTCGTTCCGACTCCAACTTTGCTTTCAACATCGATGAAGCCGTTGTGACTGGAAACGATACTGTGAACGGTGGATAAGCCCAAACCGGTGCCTTTACCCAATTGCTTCGTCGTGAAGAACGGCTCGAAGATGCGATCTATTGTCGCCCGATCCATGCCGACGCCGGTGTCGCTCACGGTAATCTTGATGTATTGATCCGCTGTGGCATCCGTCCGTCGCTGGCGGATTGATTCGCCGGATTCGCACTTATCCGCTATTCGGAGTATTCCGCCCTCTGGCATGGCATCGCGAGCATTCACGCAGAGATTCATTAAAACTTGATGCATTTGTGAGGCATCCGCCAAAACAAATGGCAGGGATAGTTGAATGTCTGTTTCGAAAACAATTACTTTCGAGAAAGTCTCTTTTAACATTTTAACGGTATCGCTAATCAAATCATTCAGATTCACCGGCGCAATTAGCGGTTCGCTTTTGCGCGCGATGGTCATCAATTGTTTGACAAGGTCGGCGCCGCGTTTACTCGTCTTTTCGATGGTGTCAATACTGTGCGTCGCTCTTTCCGGAGTCTGCTGACCCATCTTCATCAACTGGGAATGCCCCATGATAATGGCGAGGATATTGTTGAAATCGTGCGCAATGCCGCCGGCTAATTGACCGAGCACCTCCATCTTTTGGGCCTGGCGTAAATGCTCTTCGCTCTTTTTTAATGCCTCTTCCGCCCGCTTGCGTTCGGTTATATCGCGGATGACGGCGAAGGTAGCCGGATTTCCGGCGTAATTGATGATTCTATATCTGACTTCCACATCTATCACGGTTCCATCTTTTTTCAGAAAGGTGGTTTCATATTGATTCGACATGGGTTTTCCTGATTGGCGATCTTTCTGCCGTTCGTAGAGATCTTCTAATCCTTGTTTGGTAAAAATTTTAGTGAAGGGCACACTCGCTATCTCGGTCGCTGAATATCCCAGTATTTCGGCAAATTGGGTATTGGCGAATACGATTCGGTCATTTTGGGTAATCTCAACGCCCTCAAAGGCATCTTCTACGAGCAGACGGTATTTTTCTTCGCTCTTTTGCAATTCTTCTTCTATCTGTTTCTGTTCGGTGATGTCGTGATTGATCGAAACGAGTCCGGATTTTTTACCCGAGGCATCATTCAGAACGGATAGAGTGCTCAGAACGGTTAGCGGTTTGCGGTCTTTTAAATGATGCACGATCTCACCAGACCAGGTCCCAACATTACTTAATTTTTCAAAGACTGTTTCTCTGGAGTCATAACGATACTCAGGACTAATAATATCGTGGAAATTTTTCCCGACAACCTCATCCGACTTCCAGCCATACATTGCCTCCGCCGCCGGGTTCCATAGGGTGATCAACTTATTCTCATCCGTCGCGATGATGGCGTCCGAGACATTTTGCAATAAGTTAGCCTGATAGCGTATCTGCTCTTCGGCCTGCCTTCGCGTCGTAATATCTTCATAAGCGCCCAACATCCCGATGATTTTACCTTTACTATCTTTTAAGGGAACTTTACTGGTCTGTACCCAGCGTTCGCCCTCTGGTGTGGTTTGAGGTTCCTCATAGACCAATTTTGCTTGGCCGGTTTGCATGACTTCCCGGTCATCTGTTCGATATAAATCAGCCTGTTCGCGCCAGCCCATCTGGTAGTCATCCTTACCGATCAACTCACTGGGGTCTTT